>CAYWOE010000027.1:0-12427 GCA_964459855.1 uncultured Synechococcus sp.
TCCGGCGCCGATCAGCGCTGAACAGGGTTCCCGTCGTTCAGAACGGGATGTCGTCGGTATCTGGCACCAGAGGAGCCGTGTTCCACTGCGCTGCAGGCTCCTTGGCAGGCGTGGGGGCTGGGGCCGCTGCAGCTTCCGTACGCTTCGCGGGAGCGGTGCCTGAAGACTGGTCTGGAGCAGCGGTGCCACCGCCACCCGCCACAGGGTGCAGCCGGGCAAGGGTGAATTCGGCGCGCTTCTCCTTGGTGCCGTCCTGGCGGGGCACGGTGTTCATCCGCAGCCTGCCCTCGATCAGCAGACGCTGTCCCACCTGCACGCGATTCTGCAGATCCTGGGCAAGATTGCCCCAGCCCACCACTTTCAGCTGGCCTCTTGGGTCATCGGGGCGCAGCGCATCGAAACCGACCTCCATCTCAGCGATCGGTGTCTGGTTGTCCTGGGTGTAGCGCAAGGTGGGAGCCTGAAGAACATCCACTTCAAGTACGCAGTGATTCATCCTCGGCCTGGTCGGTGAGCGCCATCCTGATGCACCGCTGGCGGAATCGCCTGAACCATGTGCTGGTGTTCGCCGGCACGGGTGAGGGACCTTCCATCGCCAGGGCACTGCTGAAGTCAGGTCACCGCGTCAGCGTCAGCGTCGTCAGTGCGGCTGCGTCAACGGCCTATGTGGGCATGCTCCTCGAGGAGTTGCACGTGGGACCGTTCTCATCTCAGCAGTCTCTCGGCGAGTATCTGGCGGCTCGGGGCGTCACCCTGGTGGTGGATGCGACGCATCCGTTCGCTCTGACGATCAGTGCCGAGCTGCGCTCGATCTGCTCCCTCAGGAATCTGACGCTGATTCGATACGAGCGCCCTGACCATGCCGTGGATGAGGCATCACTGCTGGAATCAGTCCAGGATCTTGCCGGTTGTGCCTTGTCCGGTCATCGACTGCTTCTCGCTGTTGGTGCACGTCAGCTGGCTTCCGCCGCCGCTGCTGCAAGGCTTGCGGGGGCCCGTGTTCATGCCAGGGTGCTTCCCACCGCAGAAGCCATCCGTCTCGCCGGCCTGGCGGGCCTCTCAGGGGAGCAGCTGGCGGTGTTGAGACCAGGAAGCGGTGAACGCACCGGTGGCCTGGAGGCCGCACTGTGTCGTCGCTGGGAGATCACCGATGTGCTCTGTCGCCAGTCGGGCGGTGCTGCGGATCAACTCTGGAGTGAGCTTGCCCGTCAATGCTCCATCCGCCTCTGGAAGCTGAAACGACCGGCACCGCTGCTCGGTGTTGACGCTGTCCATAGCGTGAATCAGTTGTGCCGACAGCTCGATGACCATGCCAACGGATCTGCTCCTGATCCTCACCACGGAGGCTGATCAGACCAGGGCTGGAGCGCTGGCTGAGCAACTGATCATGCGCCGGCTGGCCGCCTGCGTCAGCTTGATGCCGGTGCAGTCCTGCTACCGCTGGCAGGGCGAGATTGAGCGTTCGCAGGAGGTGCAGCTGCTGATCAAGACAAGCCCGCAACGACTTGAGGAACTGCTTGCAGCACTTGAGTCACTGCACAGCTACGACACTCCTGAAATTCTCCATTTGGCAGCTCAGGCCGGAGCTGCCTATGCGACATGGGCGCTGAGTGCACTCAGCTCAGATGCTGCTTGATCAGATCGGGAAGAGACACCTGGGAGCGTGCGCCGAGCTGGGTGACGATCTGGCCGGCACAAAGAGCTCCCAGCTGTCCGCAGCGCTCCAGCGAATCGCCCTGGGTGAAGGCATGCAGGAAGCCGCCGGCATACAGATCACCTGCCCCCGTGGTGTCAACCAGGTCGCCGAGCCCGTAGATGCCGATATCCCAGCGCTGATCGCCGCTGAGAACGACTGATCCTTCGCTGCCGCGGGTGACCGCCGTCACCGAGCAGCAACCGCGCACCTTGTCGATTGCCGTGTCGAAGTCTTCGGTCTCGTAGAGGGATTTGATCTCCACTTCATTGGCGAACAGCACATCCACGTGTCCATTCACCAGTTCGAGAAAGCTTTCCCGGTGGCGATCCACGCAGAAACCATCGGAGAGGGAAAGGGCGACACGGCCGCCGGCTGCACGACAGGCCTCTGCGGCAGCGATGAAGGCCCGCTTGGCAGCAGGGCTGTCCCAGAGATAGCCCTCCAGATAGAGCACCTTGGTTTCCTTGACCATGGAGAGATCAAGATCCTCGGGTTCAAGCTGTGTGGATGCCCCGAGATAGGTGCACATCGTGCGCTCGGCATCGGGAGTCACGTAGATGAGGCAGCGGGCGGTTGTGGCGCCTGTGCTGGCGGCGGGCGTCTCGAAGCGGGCTCCCACCGCTCGGATGTCATGGCTGAAGATCGATCCCAGCTGGTCATCACGCACCCGGCCGATGAACCCTGTTCGACCGCCAAGCTGAGCGATGCCCACCATGGTGTTGGCCACCGAGCCGCCGGAGGTTTCCAGTCCAGGACCGCTGGAGCTGTAGAGGTCCTCCGCCTGCTGCTCATTGATCAGGCACATCCCACCTTTCTGCAGTCCGCGCTCGCTGAGAAAGCGGTCCTCGGTCTGAACGAGAACGTCAACGATCGCGTTGCCGATGCCGACCACATCCAGGGAGGCGTTGGGCTGGAAACGGGAGGAATCGGCCATGAACAAGTCGTTGTTGATTGCCGCAGTCTTACGCCATGCCGGGGGCTGCCGGAATCAGGCGCTCAGAAGAGCACGCTTGGGCCCGTGGATCGGATCCTCAACAACAATGGTCTGGTCGCGACCCGCGCCCAGCGACACGATGGCGATCGGGACTTCCATCAGGTCAGCCAGGAAGCGCAGATAGTCCATGGCCTTCTCCGGGAGATCCTCGAGGGTGCGGCATTCAGCGGTTGAGCACTGCCAGCCCGGAAGTGTCTCGAAAATCGGCTGACAGCGCGCGAAGGCCTCGGCGCAGGAGGGGAAGTGTTCGATCCTTTCGCCATCAAGCTCGTAGGCCACACAGACCTGAAGCTCATCGAGTTCATCGAGCACATCGAGTTTGGTGACAGCCAGGCAATCAAGGCCGTTCACACCCACGGCGTAGCGGCCGATCACGCCGTCGAACCAACCGCAGCGTCGACGTCGGCCAGTGGTCGTTCCGAATTCACCTCCCCGGTCGCAGAGATGGTCGTTGAGGCTGCCATCCAGTTCCGTAGGGAATGGTCCTTCTCCGACCCGGGTTGTGTAGGCCTTGGCCACGCCGATCACGCGGTCAATCAGGGTCGGTCCCACCCCGGCTCCGATGCAGGCACCCCCGGATACGGGGTTGGAGGAGGTGACGTACGGGTAGGTGCCATGATCCAGGTCGAGCAGAGTTCCCTGTGCACCCTCGAACAGGATGTTCTTTCGACCTCTGGCTGCCTGGTGAATCTCCCTGGTGCAGTCCACCACGTGGGGAGCCAGTCGTCTGCCGTAAGCCAGATATTCGCTGATCACGGCTTCCGCATCGAGCGGCGCCACGCCGTAGATGGTCTGCAGAAGCTGATTCTTTTCGTTGAGCGGGCCTTCGAGACGGTCGCGCAGACGCGCTTCGTCGAGAAGGTCGATCACGCGGATCCCGCTCCGCTGGGATTTGTCGGCGTAGGTGGGGCCGATGCCTCTCCCCGTGGTGCCGATGCGTCGGTCTCCCCTCTGCTTTTCCATCGCCTGGTCGAGAAGGCGGTGGTAAGGCATGGTCACGTGCGCGGTGGAGGCGAGCTTCAGCCCTCCGATGTCGATGCCGTTCTCGATCAACATGTCGAGTTCGCCCAGCATCACCTTGGGATCAACCACTGTGCCGGAACCGATCAGGCAGACAGTTTCTGGATACAGAATCCCTGATGGGATCAGGTGCAGCTTCAGAACCTGATCATCCACAACGATGGTGTGGCCTGCATTGACACCGCCCTGATAGCGGACCACGACATCAGCGGACCGGCTCAGGAGATCCGTGATTTTTCCCTTCCCTTCGTCACCCCACTGCGCACCGATGACGACAACATTGGCCAAAGACACCGCGGCCCGAAGCCGCCATTCTGCACAATCCACAACTCTCTCAGATTCACCCGCCTGAGGTCAAAGAGAGTTGCGGAATTGTGATTGGCTGCCTGGAAACCCGTTGATCAGGTTCCCCGCAGGGCGGCTTTCTCGGCCTTGCTGAGTTCCTTTTCGACTCGCGTGCGCAGAGCCTCAGGCACAGGACGATTGGTGTAGGTGTTGTAGTGACCCTGCAGGGAATTGAGCGCTGTCTGCATCGTGGTGAAGGAGCTGAGGCCGTTCACCCGCGGACGTGGCCGGTACCTCGACATGTACGCATTGATCAGGTCGTGCGCCTCCTGCTCCGATGCCTGCAGGTCCTCGGCATCGGATGGCAGGGCGAGCGTCGTCTGCAGTGAGTGAACAACCGCCACGGTGTCCTCGACATAGTCACCGGTCAGCGTCGAGACGCTGTCGCCGCAGGCGGTTAGCAGCAGAGAGAGACCCAGGCACAGGGCCAGGGTGAGCCCCCTGAGATGGCGGCTGAGGCGTAACAGCGCTTTTCGCATGGCAGGAATTGTTTGAAGAACTTTAAGGCTGGGCAGCGCTGGATCAGGACCCGGATGACACCGCTTCGAGCACAGAGCTCAAGGCCTCCTGATGCGACACGGTGTTGCTGGAGCGCCGGGATCGTTCCACCACTTCGACCCGTCCTGCCTCCGCTTCACGACCCACCACGATTCTCCAGGGAATTCCAATCAGGTCCGCGTCCTTGAATTTGACACCGGCGCGCTCGCTTCGGTCATCCAGCAGCGCATCAACGCCAGCGATCCGCAGAGCCCCGTACAGAGATTCCCCCAGCGCAACCTGTGTGCTGTCCTGAACGTTGGCCACAACAACGATCACCTGAAAGGGAGCGATGCTCACAGGCCAGCAGATTCCTGCCTCATCGTGGTGCTGCTCGACAGCGGCCTGGGCTAGCCGGGAGATGCCGATCCCGTAGCAACCCATCAACAGGGCGGCTTGCTGGCCCTGCTTGTCGGTGAAACGCGCGTCGAGTGCATCGGAGTATTTGCTGCCCAGCTGGAAAATGTGCCCGACCTCGATGCCTCTTCGTTCCTGCAAGGTCTGTTCGGGGTTGTGCAGAGATCGTTCCCCCGCTCTGGCGTTACGGATGTCGGTTCGGATCTGATCGGGCATTGAGGCCCATGTCGCCCCCCAGCGATGCTGATCACTGCTGTTGGCACCGCAGACGAAGCGGACGAGATCCAGGACCGCTGGATCCGCCAGCCTCAGGAAACGGGTTTCCCAGCTTCGGGCACCCTTGAGTGACCCATCGTCCAGATCGGGGCCGATGGAACCGAAGGGCAAGGCCGTCAGACCCTGCTCCCGGATCTGGTCTGCTGTGATCGGTGCGATCTCCAGAGCGGATGAGCCCAGCTTCCGTGTCACGGCGTTGGTCAGCTTGACCTCATTGAGCTCATGGTCGCCACGCAGGCTGACCAGAACAGGCTGTTCCCGACCATCCTCCAGGCGGGCCAGAAGCACCAGCACCTTGACGGTCTGACCTGGTGTGAGCCCGTTCGCGGAGCAGAGATCCTCAATCGTGGCCTGACCAGGTGTCTCCAGCATCTGCTCCTCGCCCTCAGGCAGGGGTTCAGCTTTGGCAGGGATCGACACCGCTTTCTCCTGATTGGCGGCATAGCTGCCATCCGCTGTGGAGAGAATCAGGTCCTCGCCGGCATTCGCCACCACCATGAATTCCTGAGAAGCCGCTCCTCCGATGGCACCACTGTCGGCATCCACGCCCACCGCATCAAGACCACAGCGCTGGAAAATCCGTGTGTAGGCGCCGGCCATTTCTGCGTAGGCGCGGTCAAGGTCCGCTTCGTCGGAATGGAAGGAATACGCGTCCTTCATGATGAATTCACGACTGCGCATCAGGCCGAAACGGGGTCTGATCTCGTCGCGGAACTTCGTCTGAATCTGGTAGAGGGTGACAGGCAGTTGCTTGTAGGAGCGCAGCAACTCCCCGGCCAGTTCAGTGACAACCTCCTCATGGGTGGGTCCAAGACCCACGCGACGACCCTGTCGGTCCTCCAGGTGGAACATGATCCCCTCTCCGGCTGTGTAGCCCTGCCACCGACCGCTCCGCTCCCATGGCTCAGCGGGCTGGAGCTGTGGAAGCAGTGTCTCCAGTGCTCCGAGGCTGTCAAGTTCGTCACGGACGATGGTGCTGATCTTGTTCAGCACACGCCACATCAAGGGCAGGTAGGCGTAGATGCCAGGTCCAACGCGTCTGATGTATCCACCGCGAACGAGCAATTGATGAGACGGGATCTCAGCGTCTGCGGGCACGTTCCTCAACGTCACGAGCGACAGGCGGGAGACGCGCATGACGGGAATTTATAAAGGGGGGGAGAAGCTATCACCAGCAAGAAAACGGTCGATCCGGGAACTGTCACTTTGGCTGTGATCGATGCTGGCGTCCTGAGTCTCAGCTGCTATGTTCTGCGAAATCCAAGCTGTCCCAGCGCTGTCTCATGTTTCCTCGGCCGATCGACGTTTCAGTACCGGCCGCGATTGATTCTTCGGATCTTCGAAGTGACGCTGGTGCCGTTCTTTCGCAGTCGGATGCACTGGTTGGGATCGACGATGTTCAGAAATCGCTGAACAGATCGCGTGCCTCCGTGTATCGCTACACCAATACCGATCCACGCAATCTCAACCCTGCTTTCAATCCTCGCAAGCTCAATCCTGAATACCGAAGCGATCAGAAGGATCCTCTCCTTTTCCACCCCAACGAGGTCGCCCGTTTCGCCAAGGATGTTCTGAGGATCAAGGAAGTCACCGTTGAAGTTCTCAATTCACCCTCCACTGCCACGCAGCAGGTGCTTGCGGCCATTCTTGATGAGCTGCGGCTGATCCGAACGCGACTGGATGGTCTGCCTGAGGCTCCATCCGATCTCGCCTCAAGGCGTGACCGTCAGGACCGTCCCGCTGCATAAGGCCTGCAGTGGTGTCACAATGTAATTGAGTCCTGGTCTCGCGATTCAAGGCTCAATCTCCCAGCAGGGCGTTCCCCAGATGTTCTGCACGACTTCCGACCCAGGTCATGAAGTCCGGGATGTCCTCGACCACCACTGAATGGACCCTGAGCCTGCCCCCCAATCCACTGCGCAAGCAGCGCAGTTCGTGGCCATACCCGCTCTTGCTGTTCTCGGGTTCACTCTTGCCGTCACAGGGCTTGGCGTGCCTTTAGCCGCCGTTCTGACCGATCGCCCCACCCACTCCTCCGTCACCGCCAAGGAGAGTCATGGACCTCAGGGCTCTTTCCCCATCTCCCTCTCCAGGGCTGGTCAATCTGATCGTTGAGATTCCTGCGGGGAGCAGAAACAAATACGAATACCTCGAGGATGCGGGAGTCATGGCCCTCGACCGTGTTCTCCATTCGTCGGTGCGCTATCCGTTCGATTACGGATTCATCCCCAACACCCTCGCTGAAGATGGTTCCCCTCTCGACGCCATGGTCATCATGGCTGAACCCACGTTTGCCGGATGCCTGATTCAGGCACGACCGATCGGTGTGCTTGATATGCACGACATGGGGCATTACGACGGCAAGATTCTGTGTGTTCCTGAAGCCGACCCTCGTCAGCGCGGTATTCAGAGCATCGTTCAGATCGCTCCCAGCCAGCTTGAGGACGTGGCCGAGTTCTTCCGCACTTACAAGAACATGGAGGGTCGGGTGACGGAGATCGGTGGCTGGCGTGATGTGGATGCGGTGCAGCCGCTTCTGGAAACTTGTGTTGAAGCGGCTTCAGGCTGAGGCGAGCGCAGGCCAGTTGCCCCCGACCTCGCTGATGAATCCGCCGGTGCATCCCCGCTGAGAGCACCGGAGCTTGTAAATTAAGAGACATTCGCATGTGATCGATCCGTGCCCACCATCCGTTTTGAGCAGGAAGGCCAACAGGTCAGTTGCATTGATGGCGCCAACCTGCGCAAAGCGGCTCTCTCCGCAGGTGTCAATCCCTACAAAGGTCTGAACAACCTCAACAACTGCGGCGGAGTCGGTCAGTGTGGAACCTGCGTCATCGAGGTGCTGGAGGGTGGTCAGAATCTCTCTCCGCTCAGTGACGTCGAGGAGGTTTATCTGTCCGACCGGCCAGCGAACTACCGTCTCAGCTGCCGGACCTCCGTCAATGGTGACGTGACGGTCCGCACCCGCCCCGATGATGGCGTAGGCCAGGGCTCCAACAGTCTCATCGGTGCCGTCAAAAGTCTTCTGGGTCGTTGAACGTGTCCGGCTTCACAGTCTTCAGCTACAGCCGCTGCAGCACCTGTCGTAAAGCACTGTCGTGGCTTGAGGGTCATGGATTCGATCTTGAGGTGATCGACATCACCCTCTCTCCGCCAACGTCCGATCTTCTGCGCGAGGCGTTCCAGCAGTTCGGCGAGGTCAAGCCGCTGTTCAACACCAGTGGCCAGAGTTACAGAGCTCTGGGGGCTGAGGCGGTCAAAGCGATGACCGCTGATCAGGCACTCGCCGCACTGGCGGCCGACGGAAAACTGATCAAGCGTCCTTTTGTGCGTTGTCCTGACGGCAGATTTCTTGTCGGATTCAAGCCCGAGGCCTGGTCGGATTTGCTTCTGAGCTGAAATTCAAGCCATCAAGTTCCGTGATCAGTTCATCGACATTTCTCTGCAGCCTCAGCTGATCCATGCTGCTCCTCTTGAGATCCTCAAGAAAAGCCGCCACGAGTTCCTGACTGCGTTCCAGAACAGGACCCTGTTCAAGAGTTCTGGCCAGTTCCTCCCAGAATCGATCAACGGTCTGAACTCCCAGGTCCTGAAGCATCGGGTCTTTCTGAGCCAGACGATCTCCAGCGTTACGGGAAAGATTCAACAGGGAATCAACCAGACCGGTCGACAGCTGTTGACTGAGCTGGGTTTCAGCTTTGCTGATTCCGGGCAGGGAGCGAAGCGGTGCAGGAACCGCTGTTTCCTCGAGGTTGCGTCGCAGAGCATGACTCACCAGCGCCACGAGCTGGGGGCGCATTCCAGGCCCCACCTGGGTCAACACCAGAGGAAGCCAGAGGCGCAGCAGTTCGGCGAGTTCGCGTTCGTCATCGGAGTCAATGCTCTGGTGACTGCAGAGTCGCCGGATCTTCTCGGGCCAGTGGGGCGATCGGACCGCATCCTGGGCCGAATCGAGGATCCGCAGGGTGATCACTTCGAACAGTTCCAGGGCAAGCACGGCGACCACCCCGCGGCTGACTGCCGCTCTGAGGGGTTCCAGTTGAATCATGCGCGCGCTGGACAGGCGCTCGGTGACGGGCACGACTCGCAGCAGTCTCCAGAACGGAATCAGCAGCGGCAAATCAATCCAGCGGCGTAACAGTGCGTCTCTCCAGGCGATCGCCGGATAGCGCTGCTTGAGCCGGATGGCTCGCAGCATGATGTCGAGAACGAAGAGAATCTGGAAGGGGAGATCAATCCTCCAGGACAGATCGATCGGCTGCCCGTTTTCATCGGTGCCGCGCCAGTAATTCGTGGCAGCGAGAGGCAGGATGCTGTTGCGCCAGAATCTGCGTTCCGCATTCCATGTCTGGTCCGTGAGCTGGCGGTCACCGAGAAGATGGGCGGCGGATTGTTTGGCCGAATCCATTCCGGCTCTCGCCCTGAGGCGACTCTTGAGTTTTTCAAGAGTTCCCGTTTTGGCTGAGCTGACAAACGGGTTCTCATCGATCAGCTGGCTGTTGCGCACCACCATTTCCAGTCGCAGCTGCTTCGCTTCAGGACTGTCGATGCCGCTGGCCGCGGCGGTCCGTTCCAACCGCTGAAAATGTCGGATGTAGGCCTCGGTATCGCGGTGGGGTTCAATTCCCTTCACCGGGTCATAGAGCGGTGTGATGTCAGGCAGCCACGGCAGGGGAACCGCAAGGCTGATGGACGGCAGAGGAAACAGCGTTCGCTGCAGCCAGAAGTTGCGCAGCGGCACATAGGTGACGTCGAACACCACCCAGGCCAGGTTCAGGGCTGCGATTCCTGCGACAACCCTGTCCCAGCCGAGCCAGAAGCGACGGCTCGCGGAGGGTTTCACACCTTGCCACCGAGGTCTGACCATGGGTGTGAGCGTTCTGATCTGAGGCTAGGAGGCCGTCGCCAACAGGCCTATCTTGGATGACCTACGGCCAGCAAGGTTCCCGTTGCCAGACGCCCAGCACGACGCTCCGCCACCGCACGCTGATTCTCCATCGGATCCGTCTTCGTCCTCCTCCGACTCCAAGGGCCGCAAAGGTCATCCGTTCTGGGATTTCTGGGGACCGGTGATCTTCACCCTGGCTCTGTATCTGGGCATTCGTCACTACGTGGCGGAAGCACGCTTCATTCCCTCAGGTTCGATGCTTCCCGGTCTTCAGATCCAGGACCGGCTGCTTGTGGAGAAACTCTCCTATGCAACGCGAGGCCCACGACGCGGGGAAATTGTTGTGTTCAACTCACCGCATGCCTTCGATCCCGCGCTGAACAGCGCTGGTTCCCCCCCTGCCTTCCGCTGTGCCCTCGCCAATTTTCCCCTGCTCGGCCTGATCCCCGGTCTTGGTCATCCAGCCTGCGACGCCTACATCAAGAGGGTTGTTGCAGTCGGCGGTGATCAGGTGTCCGTCAACCCCCGGGGTGAAGTCCGTGTCAACGGCGATCCTGTCGACGAGCCCTATGTGACCAGGTACTGCCCGGTGGACGACCAGGGCATGAGTCTCTGCCGCACGCTGAATGTCACAGTGCCTGAAGGACATGTGCTTGCGCTTGGTGACAACCGCAGCAACAGCTGGGACGGGCGCTACTGGCCGGGTGGGCCTTTTCTTCCCGAGGATCAGATCATCGGCCGGGCACTCTGGAGGTTCTGGCCGTTCAATCGACTGGGATCGCTGGGGTCCTGAGTCCACACGCCACAACACGGCCATGCAGAGGTCTGTCAAGGCATGGCTGATTGGCTGCCCTTGAGGCACCTGGCTGCGAGCGAGAGGGTGTCCAGACCACATCCGGGTCAAACAGAAGCCAGCGGTGACTCCCTGGGATCAGTTGCTCCTCGTCAACCCCCAGCAACCTTGCCGGCCCGAAGCTGAGCACGTCCCACACGCGTTCGGCGCTCCACCCGCAAGACACTGCAAGGGCCTGCCACAGAGAGGGGAGAACGTGCTGATGGCCTGCAATTCCCCGCAGGCGTTGATCGGGAGGCAGCAGGCACTCTTCATCATCCAGCGGTGTGGCATGCACGGCCACCGCCTGGATCAGGTTGCGCCGAAGACCTTCGATCAGCGCATCGCGGTCTCTTTCGCTGCCCAGTGACGGTGCAACAAACCATGAGGCTGCCGTGGCCGCGCTGGTCGCTGTGCTGGTCGACACGTGCCACCAGCTCACGGTTGCGGCAGGCGGTGATGTCAGCTGTTGCAGGAGATCAACCCCCGCCGCCGTGGACACTCCCATCAACACCAGATTGCGCTCGGGATGCTCCTGCTGGAGCTGGCCAAGCTGAATCAGGGGAAGCGTTTCACTGCTGGGCGGGTCGGTGGGCCAGCCAGCTCTCAGAGCTTCAGGTCCTTCCCGCAGCAGCCCCTCTCCACGCAGAACGGCATCAAGGGGGGGGATCAGAACCGGTGATGATCCTGATTCGCCCAGTGTGAGGGCGCGGTCGAGCAATGGAACCGGCGGCATGATCGCGCCATCCGAGAGCCCCACCGCCCCGGCTTCGATCAGGTCGGCATGGGGAGTGAGCTGTTCGCCACGTCCTTCCCGGCTGAAGCCGGCCCAAAGATGCACAGCCACATCACAGTCAGCCAGCTGAAACCCACGCAGTCGATCGGGCAGTTCACGACGGCCGCCCGAGGTTTCGGGCAGCAGTGCAATCTGTCCGTAACCCCCTGCAGCAGCTGAGCTCACAAGGCTCTCCAGGGTTTCTCCCCGGCCGTGAAACGGCTCGGGCAGAAAGGAATGGGCATCGACGAGGCAGGGAGCAAGCAGTTGATGCCCGGCATTCCGTGAGGCGATCCCAGCCGATCGAGCCGCTTGGCGGGCAGCCTCGCCGAGAGCCTCGAGACGTCCGTTGTGAATCAGAGCTGCACCCCGCTCCTCCAGGGCCTGGTCGGGGCCGACCAGCACCCTCACGGGATCGAGCAGGGCCATCGCGGTCATCGGTTTCAGTGTCAGAGCGCTCCTGCCGCCGTGCGATCGAGCACACCGCCGAGGTGGGAGGTGAGATTCAGGCAGGCAACCACTGCAGGCTGCCCCGCTTCCGATGGCATGTCGACCACGGTGACGCCACCGTTCCCCTGCTTCACGGACCAGATATCGGCAGGTGTGAGGCCCAGGAGATGGCAGAGGATCGTTTTGTTGACGGCGTCATGTGCCACCACCAGGGCGGTCTCCGCGGGATCGAGATCCGAGGCGATCGAGTTCCAGCT
>CAYWOE010000028.1:0-12342 GCA_964459855.1 uncultured Synechococcus sp.
GTGATGTGCTGGGTGGTGATCCCCTCACCGATGTGGCGGTGGTGCGCGTGGTGGCGGACAAGTTGCCCGTCGCGCCGCTCGGTAATTCCAGCAATCTCAGGCCGGGGGAATGGGCCATCGCCATCGGCAATCCGCTGGGGCTGGATAACACCATCACGGCAGGAATCATCAGTGCGGTGGATCGCACCAACGCCATTGGTGAAGGGCAGCGGGTGCCCTACATCCAGACCGACGCAGCAGTGAATCCTGGCAACAGCGGCGGTCCGCTGATCAATGCCGCCGGTCAGGTGATCGGCATCAACACAGCGATTCGTCAGGCACCCGGAGCAGGTCTCAGTTTCGCCATCCCGATCAATCTGGCCAAAAGAATCGCCCAGCAGATCATCAGCACCGGTCAGGCATCCCATCCCTTCATCGGGGTCCGGCTCCAGAGCCTGACGCCCCAGCTGGCCAAGGAGATCAATGCCGCTGCCAACAGCAACCTCTGCAAGGTGCCTGAGTTGAACGGCGTGGTGGTGATCGAAGTGGTGGAGAACAGTCCCGCCGCCGAGGCTGGGATCCGCCCCTGCGACCTGATCCGCGAGGTCAATGGCACCAAGGTGCAGGACCCGTCCGAGGTGCAGCTGGCGGTCGACCGGGGACAGGTGGGCCAGGCCATGCCGATCGTTGTGGAACGCGATGGTGAGAGCATCGAGCTCATGGTGAAACCCGAGGAACTCCCCAGGCAGCAGTGATCCTCAGCGGGCTGATCCGATGCACACCCCCGTTCTTGTGGTGATGACCCGCTGGCCGGCCAGCGGGCGCTGCAAACGCCGTCTCGCCGGGTCACTGGGAGCAGCAGCTGCAGCGGGAATTCAGGCCCGCCTGATCAGTCACACCCTGACTGTGGCTCAGTCACTTGCCAGGCATGAACAACTTCGGCTGCACATCGCCATCAGCGGCGCCGGGCCGAGAGCGAGGCACCGCTGGCTCGCCTCGATACCGGAGGCCAGCATCAGCGCGCAAAGCAGGGGTGACCTTGGACAGCGCATGCGCAGAGAGGTGCTGAGGGCGCGATCCGCTCACCCGGGTGCTCCCGTGATGCTGATCGGCACGGATCTTCCCGACCTGTCTCCAAGAGACCTGATGCGTGCCATGGAGCTTCTGCACGACTCGCCACTGGTTCTCGGACCTTCAAAGGACGGTGGCTACTGGCTGCTCGGTCTGGGGGCAGCGACACCGGGAGCTCCCAGCTGGCTCTTTCACTCGATCCCCTGGGGATGCGACAGCGTGTTCCGGCTGACATGGGAGAGGGCCTGCCTGCGGGGCCTGACACCTGCGCGGCTTGACGCACGCAATGACATCGACCGCCTCGAGGACCTCGAGGCATGGATGGCATGAACGGCACCACGCCGCAGCTGAGCGTGGTGATTCCCTGCCTGAATGAGGCAGCGCGCCTGCCGCTGCTGCTCGCCGATCTGCAGCGCAGTGCCACCGTTCCGGAGATCCTGCTGGCTGATGGGGGCAGCAGCGACGCAACGCCTGAGATCGCCGATCTGACAGGTGCGGGGCTGATCAGGATTCATCCCGCTGGCCGCGGCCGTCAGCTTCGCGTCGCAGCAGATGAGGCACATGGTGACTGGCTGCTGTTTCTGCATGCTGACAGCCGCTTGTCAGCGCAGTGGTCAAGAGTGTTGACGACCTTGATGCAGGGTTCATCAGCTTCGCGATCCGCCTGGTATTTCGATCTGCGCATCAACCCCTCCACGCCGGCGAGGCGACTGCTGGAGAAAGGCGTGAACCTGCGCAGCCGCTGGTTGCAACGCCCCTACGGTGACCAGGGACTGATGCTGCATCGCAGTCTCTACCAGCGTTGCGGAGGCTTCGCAGAGCTGCCCCTGATGGAGGATCTGGACCTGGTGGAGCGCCTGAGTCGCATCAGCGATCTGAGGAGAATCGGTCTGCCTCTGACCACCGACGGCCGGCGCTGGCAGGCTGAAGGCGTGCTGCGGCGAAGCTGGCGCAATGCCTGTCTGCGCTGGCGCTGGAGGCGGGGAGAATCGGCGGAGCTGCTGGCCGAGCGGTATTACCGGACCTAGTTCGCGTACCAGAAACCGCAGCGGTGTCCGTTCGGTTCAAGGTCCCAGCCCAGTCGCTTGTAGAACGGCAGGACGCCCGGATCAGCGAACAGGGTGGCGCGTTCGGTGCCGAGGCCACGCAGGGCATCGAGGATGTAATCCATCAGCTGACTGCCGAGTCCTGAACCCTGATACAGGGGGTGAACGGCCACATCCCAGATGGTCGCCTCGAGCACTCCATCTCCGGTGCAGCGCGCAAAGCCCACAAGGCGGGGGATCCTGGCATCGTGGCGCCAGAGGCCCACCCGGATGAGGCTGTTGTCGAGAGCTTTACGCACCCTGCGCACAGGCCGGCGACTCCAGCCGACCGCCTCCAGCAGCTGCTCCAGCTCCACCAGATCAAACTCGCGGTGCTGGCTGAACACCAGGGTGAGCTGGCTGCTCGGTGTCGCACACAGCTTGGCCTGATCGCCGTACATCACCTGCAGTGTCTCTTGAGTGAGGGAGGGGTCGTCGGCCACTGACGATGCTGCATTGTCACGATCCTGGCGCACGGATGGCGCTGAGAGCGGCAAGGTGGGGAGGCAAGTTCCGCAACGATGGCTGCTTCCCAACTGCTGATTGCCGTGCACGGCTGGCTTTTGAGCAGACAGGTCTGGTCGCCGTTCGCCGAGTGCTGGGAGGAGAAGCATCCTGAGATCGAGCTGTGGTGCCCGGATCTGCCCGGTTTCGGAGATGCGGAGCGACCCCCGGGAATGCTGCCCAACCTGTCGGCCTATGGACGCTGGCTGGCTGAGCAAGCCGTGCAAAGGTCACAGGGGAGATCGTTCGTGCTGCTCGGTCACTCACTTGGAGGCAGCGTGGTGCTGCATGCCGAAGCCCATCTGCGTCAGCGCCGACAGCCCGGCTTGACGGGTGTTGTTCTGCTGGCTGCCGGGGGAGGGATCTATCAGCCCCGCCCCTTTCGCCGGCTGCGCAGCTTCGGGCGACTGATCCTGGAACTTCGTCCGGATGCCCTCGGTCAGCTGCCACAACCCTTCGGCGGGCTTGGACCGTTCAAGGCCGAACGCAGAGCTGCCCGAGGACTGCTGGTGAACAGCACCAGCCGCGGTGCCGTGCGCGACCTGCCGGGCTTGGTCTCGGAGCTGGAAGTCGCCAGCCTCTGGATCAGCGGCGACCAGGATCAGGTGATGGAACCAGGCTATGTGCGCCATCTCGCTGCCTACAGCCCCGGTCATGACTATCGCCAGATCGAAGGATGTGGCCATCTGGCCATGCGTCAGAAGCCGGAGGAGCTCCGCAGGGTGCTGTTCAGCTGGGTTGAAAGTCAGAGCCTGGCAAGGCCGCGTTCCTGAAGCTCGGCCAGTTCGGCATAAAGGCCGCCCTGGGCGCGCAGCTGCAGGTGGGTTCCCTGCTCGATCAACCGTCCCCGGCGCAGCACCAGGATCCGATCGGCAGCCTCGACCGTGGCCAGACGGTGGGCGATCACCACGGCGGTGCGACGTTCCAGCAAGCGATCCAGATCCCTCTGCAGGGTGGCTTCGGTTGAGGGATCCATGAACGCGGTGGCCTCGTCCATCACCAGAACGTTTGGATTCCTGATCGCCACCCGTGCCACCGCCAGCAGCTGCCGCTCGCCCGAGCTGAGGTTGCCGCCACGCTCGCGCAGCTCCGTGTCGAGCCCCTGTGGAAGTCTGCCGAGCAGCGAGCTGAGTCCGAGCTCCCTGCAGACATCCAGGAGCTGTCTGTCATCGATCTCCCGGTCCAGACGAAGATTGTCACCAACGCTGCCGCTGAAGAGGAAGGTGTCCTGCAGAACCACGCCGAGCTGGCGCCGCAGATCCGGCAGAGAGAGGCTGCGGATGTCGCGTCCATCGAGAAGAATCCGGCCCTGCTGAGGCTCATAGAGCCTGCACAGCAACCGGATCACGGTGCTCTTGCCCGATCCGGTGGGTCCCACCAGGGCCACATGCTCTCCGGGCGCGAGCCGGAAGCTCAGACCCTGGAGGATCGGTTCATCCGGGCGATAGGCGAAGTGGACGCCCTCAAACACAACCTCCCCGCACTGAGCAGGCATCACTTCCAACGGTGCGGGCTCAGAACGAGCATCGACGAGGCTCCCGGTGCTGTTGCCGGGACCGGTGAGAGTGTGGTCCAGGATTTCCAGGGGCTCTTCAAGCAGTTCTCCGATTCGCTCGACGGCGGTCAGTCCACCCTGAATCTGGGTGAATCGCTCCGCCATCTGCCGCAGTGGATCAAACAGACGCTGCGAATAGAGGATGAAGGTCGTGAGCGTGCCGAGGCCCATCGCACCGGAGGTGACCATCCAGCCGCCCAGGGCGAGCACGATCGCCACCGCACCGAGCGAAACCCATTCAAGGAATGCGGAGATGCTGCTGTCGAAAAGAATCGTTCCGTTCACCGCTTCGCGGTAGGCCAGACCGGTGCGTTCGAAACGGGCTCCGTTGAAGGCTTCACGGCGGAACATCTGGACCACATCCAGACCCTGCAGATTCTCCTGGAAATCGGCGTTCAGCTGAGACAGCTCTTCCCGCACCCGATAGTTGGCTTTGCGGTAGCGGCCCTGCAGCCAGAGCACCACCAGTGTCACAGGGACCTGGGACAACAGCAGCAGCAGTCCCAGCCGCCACTCGATCAGCACCATCGTCACCGCGATCACGGTGAGTGTGACGAGATCGCCGAGAACCCCGACTGCACCGCTGCCGAACACCTCGGCAAGCGCGTCGACATCACTGGTGAGACGTGTGAGCAGCTTGCCCACCGGCATGCGGTCATGGAACCTCAGTGAGAGGTCCATCGCATGGGCAAACAGATCACGACGGATTCGGGCCGTGAGTCGCTGACCCACCGACTGGATGTTGTAGCTCTGCACCCCCTGAAGGGCCAGACGCACCAGCACGGACAACAGCAGGGCAGCAACGATCAGTCGCAGGGCCACAGTGCTGTCCAGCGACTGGAGAACCGGGGCGACAGCCTCGTTGGTGGCACCGGACACGGTGCGCAGGATCGAGATGGCCTGACCGACGAGCAGGGGCTGGATCGCGCCGGCGAGCGCCACCGGAATCAGCAGAACCAGAGTGAGAAGCAGACGGCGACGGTCTCGCCCCAGATAGCGCCCCAGTCGGCTGATGCGCTGAAGATCGGAACCGCCCATCAGGCTGAGCTCACCGTCTCCCTCACGGGAGCATCCATGGCATCGATGATCCCCTGCAGCTCTCCCTGATCCAGGCGCAGGGACAGCGGATGGCCCACCAGTCGGGCGGTCGTGTGGAAGAGATCCTCGATCGCCACAAGACCGTTGTCCCTGAGGGTTCGACCGGTCGCCACCAGATCCACAATCGCCTCGGCGATCCCGGTGATGGGACCAAGCTCCACGGATCCGGTGAGATGCACCAGCTCAACGGGAAGATCGATCGAATCGAAATACTGACGTGCGCAGCGGGTGAATTTGCTGGCAACCCGGCAGTGGGGTGGCAGGTCGGTGGCCCTGCGGTAGCCGCTGCTGGCCTTCACGGCGACGGACATGCGGCAACCACCGAAGCCGAGATCAACCAGGTGCGCAACAGGCATCTGGTGCTCGCGCAGAACGTCATAACCCACCACACCGAGCTGAGCCTGTCCGTAAGCGACGTAAACCGGCACATCTCCGTTGCGGACCAGCAGAGCCCTGGCCCGACCGCACTCGGATGGAACCATCAGCTGGCGGTTGTCGGGATCCAGCACAGCCGAGAAATCAAGACCGGCATGTCTGAACCGTTCCACGGAATCCCGCAGCAGCGCGCCCTTGGCCAGTGCAACGGTGATCATGGAAGCATGCATCGCCCAGAACTTTAACGATGGGCCACACCTGTCAGAGCGACGGAATCGAGCCGCTTCCGGTCCTGCAGGACAACGTCGTCTGGATCTGGACAAGGGGGAGTGAGGCCGTGGTGGTCGATCCGGCGGTCGCCGGCCCCGTGGCGGAGTGGCTGACGGAGCGGGAGCTGATCCTCAGGGCCGTTCTGCAGACCCATCACCACGCGGACCACATCGGCGGCACGCCGGATCTGTTGCGTCAGTGGCCTGCGGCCGAAGTGATCGCAGCCGCCGCTGACCGGGAACGGATCCCCTTCCAGACGGTTTCGGTGAAGCCGGGAAAGCAGCTCGAACTGCTGGGACAAAGCGTGATGGTGATCGACGTGAGAGCGCACACCAGGGCACATCTGGCTTACGTGCTGCCTGATGGCAGCTCCCCGGAGCATCCAACGCCGGTGCTGTTCTGCGGCGACACCCTCTTCGGAGCAGGCTGTGGGCGTCTGTTTGAGGGATCACCCGAAGACATGCATCTGGCGCTGCAGCGCCTCGAGCATCTTCCGGACGACACCATCGTTCACTGCGCTCACGAATACACCGAGTCCAACCTGCGCTGGGCCAACGCCCTGAGACCGGATGACCAGGCCATCGCCGAACGCCTGAGCAGCGTCAGCGAACTGCGCAGACATGGCCGGCTCTCCCTGCCCACCACCATGGGTGAGGAGCGCCGCACCAACCTGTTTCTGCGGGCCCGCTCAGTGCAGGAGCTGCGCGATCTGAGGCTTCACAAGGACAGCTGGAGCGGCTGACCGCTGCTTAACTGGCACGGCTCAGCAGAGAGCGACGCTGCGGATGCAGCAGCACGGAGGAACCGGGCTGCAGGCGCAGACGGCAGGTCTGTCCACGTGGGTAGTCCTCGGAAAGAGGCCTCAGCAAGCGCAGCTGACGGTCACCGCTCCGCACCCGGTACATCCAGCTGTGGCCGAGAAACTCGCGGCCCACAACTTCATCCTCCCCCTGCGAATCCTCGAGCAGTGTGATCGCTTCGGGAGCGACCAGAACCGTTGCCTCCTCGGGCAGGGAATCGGCCTGGAGATCACCCGGTCTCTCAAGGTCACCGAGGGGACAGCGCAGGCAGCCGCCGTCGGAGTCGATCCAGACGGGCAGCACATTGCGCTGCAGCACGAAGCTGCCCACGAACGGCGTTGCCGGTGATGCGACGAGCTCCTTGGGAGTGGCGCACTGATGCAGGCATCCATCGCGCAGAACCGCCACCCGACTGCAGATCGCCAGGGCCTCCTCCGGATCGTGGGTGACCAGAACACCGCTGGCGTTGCAGGCACTGAGAACAGACGGCAGTTCACTGCGCAGACGAAGACGCACCTCCACATCGAGATTGGAGAACGGCTCATCCAGCAGGACCACGGACGGTGCAGGAGCCAGGGCCCTGGCCAGAGCCAGACGTTGACGCTGCCCTCCGGACAGTTCGTGGGGATATCGCTCCTTCAGCTGTTCCAGGCCAAGCAGCTCCAGCAGCCAGGACGCCCGGGCACTGTCCTGTCCGCGACGAAGGCCGAAACAGGTGTTGGCCCAGGCGTTGAGATGAGGGAACAGCGCATAGTCCTGAAACACCATGCCGACTCCCCGGCGTTCTGCGGCCACTGAAAGCTGAGGGCTGGCCACCTCCTGTCCGTGAAGGCGGATGCTGCCTCGAACGGGACGCTCGAAACCGGCGATCAGTCTCAGAAGCGTGGTCTTGCCGCAACCGGAGGGCCCAAGCAAACCCACCAGTTCTCCGGACTGCAGTCCGAGGTTGATGTCCTGAAGAGTCCAGTCAGCACCTGAAGAGTCATAGCTGTGCCACAGACCGTCGACCTCGACCGGAAGGGACTCCATCGACACGAAGCGCGAAAATGCAGTCCCATTGTGATCACCTTTGATGTCAACCACCACTCATCAGGCGGTGACCACCGCTGAAGCGCCCGCTCCGGTGGGGCCCTACAACCAGGCCGTGCAGGCTGGAGGCTGGCTTTACTGCTCAGGTCAGATCCCACTGGATCCCGCCACAGGAGAGATGGTGGGTGACGGCGATGTGGAAGCGGAGACCAGGCAGGTGCTGAGCAATCTGCAGGCCGTGCTCAGCGCTGCTGGAACTGAGGCGGCACGAGTGGTCCGCACAACGGTTTACCTGGTTGATCTCGCCGACTTCCAGGCGGTCAATGCCATCTATGCCGAAATGTTCGGCAGCGGTGTGAGCCCTGCCAGAGCCTGTGTCCAGGTGGCGGCGCTGCCCAAGGGCTCCAGGGTGGAGATCGACTGCATCGCCTGGCTGGGATGAGGCGTGCCCGCGGTTTCATAAGTTAAGAGATGCACCGAGCGACCTTCATGGCCCAGGCCAAGCTGACCATCGGCGAACTGGAAGCGGGCTATCCCCTGTACTGCAAGGCGTTGCGACGGCTGCTCAAGGAGGGACGTGAGGTGAAGGAGATTGAAAAAACCGTGTGCTGGGGGCATCTGGAAACCCTGAATCGCTGTCTGCCGGGGCGCTACAAAGCACCCTCCTATCTGATGGCCCTGATCCGACGCGACCTGGAACAGGCCAGCCCGGGCTGAGCACCAGCAAGCCAGCTCAGCCCTGCCCCTCAGTCAGCGGCTGAGCGGGATCCGCTCCCTCCAGCTCGCCCTGAAACACACGACTGGCGAGAACATCCGCCGCCTCGATGGTGATCAGAGCCTCTCGATCAAGGAGCTGACCTCGCTGTGAGAACAGGCGATTGGCATGACGCAGTCGCAGACGGTCGAGGGCGTTGCGGATCGATCGGGCATTGGCGAAGAAGGGCAGTCGGCTCCGCCGGCTGATGTAGCTCCCAAAAGCCGCCGCAGCTTCCTCACTGAATCGATACTGCTGCTGCTTCAGCAGCAGTTCCGCGATCGCCATCAGTTCGTTCTGGCTGTAATCGGGAAAATCGATGTGATGGGCAACCCTTGATGAGAGACCGGGGTTGGATTGATAGAACGCTGTCATCCGGTCTTTGTAACCAGCGAAGATCACCACAAGATCACTGCGTTGCCGCTCCATTTCCTGCAGCAGGATCTCGATCGCCTCGGCGCCGTAATCCCGCTCATTCCCAGGTTTGTAGAGGTAATAGGCCTCGTCAATGAACAGAACGCCACCCTGGGCGCGCTTGATCATCTCCCTGGTTTTCGGGGCTGTATGCCCCACGTATTGACCGACGAGATCATCTCGGGTCACGGTGATCACATGCCCCTTGCGCAGGTAACCGAGGCGATGAAGAATCTGTGAAATCCGCTGCGCAACGGTGGTTTTACCGGTTCCGGGCTCGCCGGTGAACGACATGTGCAGACTCGGTGCCTCAGTCGCCAGGTCAAGGGAATGCCTGGCCTGATCGACAAGCAACAGAGCAGCGATCTCACGGATTCTGGTTTTGACGGGCCGCAGACCGATCAGTTCGCTGTCCAGCTGCTCGAGAACCTCAGCAACTCCCGAAGCATTGAAACTGGCTTCGAGGTCAATCGATGAGTCCATCAATCGCCGCGGCAAAGGCGTGATCGGACTCGGTGAGCTTCGCGTCATCGGCATCCTCATCGGGCCGCAGCGTGATGTTCACGTAGGTTTTTCCGAAACTGATGTCTGGATAACGCTTCCGCACTTCACTGAACTCGCCGAGCCGATCAAGGAAATCGCGGGTTGAGCTGTAGCTGTCGAACTCGAAACGCTTCTCCAGACAGACCGGACGCTTGCGTTCGTTCCAAGCTTCCATCGGCAACCTCCTGGCCTCTTCGAAACCTAGAGGAGAGCCACCCGCTGGCAGCCCATCAGCCGCTCCGACCAGGCGGAGGCATAGGCATGATTGGCGGCCTGCTGTTCAGGATCCTGCGTGTCGAGTGGGTGGGGCATGGTGCCTGCGATCGCTGCATTGGTGACACAGAACATCGATTTCTGAAAGCTGATGCAGATCTGAACATGGGCATCAGCCTGGGCCCGGCCGTGATGGTCGTACCAGCGGCTGAGTTCCTCAGGAAGATTGCGGAACATGTCCGACATGCAGAGGCTGGGGGGGATGCCAGCGCCCATGCTCGGCAATGGATCCGCGTAGAGAGCTCCGTACTTGAACTGACTCTGGTCAGCCGCGATCTGACGTGCCTGGGCGTTGTAGGACACCGTGCCCAGAAACGGCATGCCCCGGAAGAACACCGCCTCCACATAAGGCACGGCCACATCCACCAGGAAAGTGAGACCCGCTTCCGGAGGAAGAATCCAGACGGACTCACCACCCACCTTGACCTCGTAGTTGATCGGATTGCCTGCGGCAGCCACCAGACCGTCCCGGATGTGATGCACCACATCCAGCACGCAGGCCACTTCCCCGATGCGATAGCGGCGTGCCAGATCGATGAAGATGTCACTCATCACCCTCCAGAACAGACCGAGGGCATAGATCGTGGTCATCGAACGGATGGCCTCGGGTGCAAAGCCTGGATACAGGGCGTTCACAAGGCGCAGCAGCGGATCCCGCTTCGAACGCAGCGCAATCACACGGCGGCACACATCCTGAAAAGGCTCTGAATCGAAATAGGCATCCATGCCACCGGTGCCATGCCAGAACATCGCCTTCTGGCAGTACTCCGCATATTCGAAATTGATGCGATCACCCATCAGGTGCTCCCAGAGGCGCTGGGGTGTGAATCCCTCATGGAAGAAACGCAACACCGGGAACGGGTTGAGAAGCTGTGTCTTCCCCTGATGAACGAGATTGCAGCTGTAGGCATCCAGCACCAGGCCGTAGCTCTCAAGCACATTGACCACCTGCAGCAGATGATCCGGTGTGTCAGCGAGGAGAGGCGTATCCGAGAGCAGACGCCGGATCAGTTCCTCCAGATCGGGAAGGGTGGCTTCGCTGGATTGAGGTCTGGCGGTGGTGGTCATGAGAGCCCTCCAGGCTGGACCAGTGTGGCGAGTTCACTGAGCTGGGCGGTGGCTGGCTGGCTGAGACCCACAAGCAGATTCGGAACGACACCGAGAAGAAGAATCAGCAGCGACATCGAAAGAGCGGGGATCTGCTGAACGAAGGAGACCTGCGTCAGGATTCTTGGATTCTGATTGGCCCCGGGAGCCACTGCAAGACGACCGAAGAAGGCTCGGTTGACCAGCAGCAGGAAATACACCGCCGTGAGACCTGAGCCCACCATCGAAAGCAGGGTGGCCACAGGGAACATCTCGAAACTGCCTTTGAAGATCAGGAACTCGGAAATGAAGCCGGCCATGCCGGGGATGCCGGCGCTGGCCATCACGCCGATGATCATCAGCGTTCCCGTGAGCGGCAGTCCTCGCTGAGGATTCAGCAGACCTCTCAACACATTCAGGTCACGGGTGCCGGTGCGTTCATAGACAACTCCGACCGCGAGGAACAGCACCGCTGAGATCAGTCCGTGGCTGACCATCTGAAACAGTGCGCCGATCAGGGCGAGTGGGGTGGCGGCGGCGGCGGCAAGCAGCACGTAGCCCATATGCCCGACAGAGCTGTAGGCCACCATCCTCTTCATATCGGTCTGAGCGATGGCAGCCAGTGACCCGTACAGCACCGAAACAGCTGCCCAGCCGGCCAGCCATGGAGCGGCAACCGACCAGGCCTCCGGAAAGAGACCGAGGCAGAACCTCAGGAGTCCGTAGGTTCCGAGCTTGAGCAACACGCCCGCCAGCAGCACCGAAACCGGAGTGGATGCTTCGGTATGCGCGTCAGGAAGCCAGGTATGGAAGGGGAACAGAGGAATCTTGATGCCGAAACCGATCAGCAGACAGCTCATCAGAATCAGCTGACTGGCCATCCCCATCTGGGTTGTGAGGATCGGGCGGATCCCGAAATCAACGCTCCCAGTGACCAGAGCGATGCCCAGGAAGGCCGCCAGGATCAGCACGCCTGACACCGCTGTGACGATCAGAAACTTGGTGGAGGCATAGGCCCTGTTGGCACCACCCCAGATGGCGATCAGCAGCCAGAGAGGAATCAGCTCAAGTTCGTAGAACAGGAAGAAAAGGAGCAGGTTCTGAGCGAGAAATGCACCGTTCACCGCGCCGCTGATCACCAGCAGCAGAGCGAAGTAAACGCGGGGGCGGTTCTCCACCGAGCGCGAGGCTGCCGCAGCCACCAGGCAGAGCACCCCGTTCATCAGCACCAGGGGAAGGGAGAGGCCGTCAACCCCCAGACTGAACTCAAGACCCATCTGCGGCAGCCAGGGAAGGATGTCCACCAGCTGCTGTCCTGGTTCGGCTGCGGTGAAGGGAATCAGCAAGCCGAAGCTGAGCAGGCATTGCAGGGCGAGTGTGGTCAGCGTGATGCTGCGGCTGCGGCTGGAACTGTCATGACCTGGCACCACGCTCACGAGCAGGGCACCGATGAAGGGAATCAGAAGAAGAATCGTCAGCATGATGACCTCACTGCAGAACCCAGCT
>CAYWOE010000029.1:0-1360 GCA_964459855.1 uncultured Synechococcus sp.
TGATGCAGCGCAATGAACTGGAGGAAGCGATTCAGCTCACCACCACCGCCTGCCAGCGGGCACCGGAGGTGGCGCTGGCCTGGTACAACCTGGGACTGATGGAGCGCCGTCGCGGCGATCTGATGGCGGCGATCAAGGCCTACGAACGATCGCTGAGCGTGAATCCATCTCACGCGGAAAGCCATCAGAATCTGGCCGTTGCAAGGCTGATGGGTGGCGACATTGATGGAGCCCGCACGGGCTTCCGCCAGGCGATCGCACTGCTGCGCGAACAGGAGCGACAGACAGAGGCCACGGCGTTGCATGCCCAGGTGCATGGCCTGGTGAAGCTGGACGACGAGGCCGGAGCATGAGTTCGGATCAGGCGCAACCGCTGCAGGGGCACACAGTGGTGATCACACGGGCAAAAGAGCAACAGAGCGAAGGTCGGCGACGGCTTCAGACTCTCGGGGCCAGGGTGCTTGACCTTCCCGCTCTGGAAATCGGACCACCCGACAGCTGGGCCCCTCTCGATGAGGCTCTCGCCGATCTGGAGAGCTTTCACTGGTTGATTGTCTCCAGTGCCAATGGCGTGGAAGCGGTGGAGTCGAGGCTGCAACGTCTTGGACGTGGACTGGCAGAGCGACCGGAAAGCCTCAGGATCGCTGCCGTGGGTCGCAAGACTGCCCAGAGACTGGAGGAGCTGGGAGCACCTGCTGATTTCGTTCCACCCACCTTCATTGCCGACAGCCTGATCGAGGATTTCCCCGTCTCCGGCTGGGGATTGAGAATTCTTCTGCCCAGGGTGCAGAGCGGCGGACGCACGGTGCTGGCTGAAGCCTTTGCGGAAGCAGGCTCGCGGGTGGTGGAGGTAGCGGCCTACGAATCCCGCTGCCCAACATCGATCCCTGCAGAGACATTGAAAGCACTGGAGAATGAAGAAGTTGATGCCATCAGCTTCAGCAGCGGCAAAACCGTGACGCACACGGTGCAGCTGCTGGAAAGCGCCTTCGGCAGTTCATGCACCGACCAGCTGTTCAGGAAGCCGGCTGTGGTTTCGATCGGTCCGCAGACCAGCCAACGCTGCCGTGAGCTGCTGGGCAGGGTTGACCAGGAGGCGTCCCCCCATGACATGGAGGGGCTTGTGCAGGCCTGTGTTCAGGCGATGCAGCGGCGCTGAGACTGTCCTGCGATCGCAAGGCTCAGGCAACCACTGCCGAGATCAATGCTCTGCACAGCCCAGCCAGCAGGCAGAAGTGCTGCAGCATCGCCTGGGCAGCGGCCCCGTGGGCCCACGCAGACCGTGCCTGAAGCTTCAGAGAAGCTGACAAGTGCTCGCAGCTCCCCCCCGACAGCAACCACGCCCTGAACCCTTAAACCC
>CAYWOE010000029.1:1460-12230 GCA_964459855.1 uncultured Synechococcus sp.
AAAGGATCTGTTCGACCCTCCGGCACCGATGACAGGACCTGCTCACGGGTCGGCAGTGGCATCAGACCGTTTGCCCCCGGGGAGGGGGTTGGTGGAGACATCTCAGCAGGGGGCGGGACTGATGGCAGCACCGCAGTGTCCGGCTGGGTGTTCTCAGCCTTTCCACAACCGCTGAGGCCGCTCAGAACGACAACCCCAAGCACCGTCACCCAGGTCGCTGATGCTCGAAGGCAGGAGGTCACCGCTTCAGCTCTGTGTTGCGTATCCGCTTTCGACCAGATCCCTGAAACGGTCAAGATTTGCCTGCAGTTCCTTTGTCACGATTCCACCAAGAATGCTGGGTTCCATCAAGGGAGCCAGCACACCTGGCAATTCATAGGTGACAGTCAGTTTCACGGCTGTGAGCTGGGGTTGTTCGGCATAGAAGCGAACTCCTCCTTTGGTCGGCAGACCTCCCACCGATTCCCAGTGGAGTTGCTGAGCCTCGACCCTCTGAGTGATGCGTGCCTTCCAGTGAAAGCGGAATCCCTGGGCTGCCAGTGTCCAGTCAGTCAGGTCGGGATCCTCGAGAGTCTTCACGGACTCAATCCAACGCATCCATTTGGGCATTGCCTCCAGATCGCTCCAGACAGCCCAGACCTGACCAACAGGAGCCTTGACCTCAGCGGTTACGGAATGTTCGAGCCAGCGTCCCATCGATTCAGGCAACTGCGTTGTTGACGGCAAGTTGTGCCGGTTGCCCCAGGATGGCGGCAGCGGCAAGGTGCCCACTCATGGTGGCTCCTTCCATCGAGTCGATGTAATCCTGCCGGGTGTAGCTGCCTGCCAGATAGAAATTTCTGACCGGAGTGCTCTGATCGGGCCGGTAAGGCTCCATTCCTGGAGCTTCCCTGTACAGAGACTGGGCAAGCTTCACCACATTGCTCCACGTGAGTGTGAGATTGGCTGCGGAAGGAAACAGCTTTCTGACCTGGCGATCGGTGTGCTCAACGATGTCTTTGACAGACTTGCGCATCCAGGGATCACCGGGTGTCAGCACGCATTGCAGCAGCGATCCCTCATCTTGCTTGCGGTAATCCTCCGGACTCGCAAGGGCAAGATCGGCGAAACAGCTGAAGTCAGCATCAGCGGTGTAGAGCAGATTGTTGAGACCGGTGGGGTGACTCAGGTCACGACGACTCTCAGCGTTGCTCTCCCCGAGTTCGGTCACCCAGCCGTCATAGCGAAGCTGAACGGTGGCCACGGGAACCGCCTCAAGTTTGTGGATGGCCTCAAATTGCGGGAAACGCCGCCAGTCGTCCGGAAGCAGACGCTGAATACCGGGCACATCGCAGGCAGCCAGATAGGCATCGGCAACCACTTGCTGCTCTCCATCTGGGGTGCTCAGCTTCAGACCGGTGACTTCAGGGTGCTCTCCTCCACTGAACTCAACCTGCTTGACCGGGTGACGTAGATGAAGCTTGCCGCCACGCTGCTCGATGTACTCCAGGATCGGGCCCGTGAGCCAGCGATGGGGGGAACCCTTGAGCAGATTGAGCTTTGAAGCCTCGGTTTTGGCTGCGAACATCATGAAGATGGTCAGCATGCAGCGGGCGGAAATCGTTTCGCAGTCGATGAACCCGAGCGCGTAGGCGATCGGGTCCCACATTCTGCGGATGCTCTCCGGGCTGCCGCCATGGCCGACGAACCAGCTTTTGAAACTGACCGAATCAAGCGCTCGGATGGTGCGCATCGCACCTTCATAATCCACCAGACCTCGAACGATCGGGCTCGTGCCGAGGGCAAGTGCGTTGCGCAACTTGTCGATCCAGCCCAGCTGAGGAGTGGTGAAAAACGCTTTGAGACCGTTGAAGGGAGCACCCACGGGGAATCGGAAATCCAGTTCCCGCAGATCACCACCCTGATTCACGAACAGATGGGTGTGATCCTTGGGCAGCAGATTGTCGAAGGCACCCACCTTGCGCATCAAGGCGAACAGATTCGCGTAATTGAAGAAAAAGACATGCAGCCCCATTTCGATGTGGTTGCCATCGGAGTCGACCCAGCTGCCCACCTTGCCGCCCATGAAGGGACGCGCCTCGTAGAGATTCACCTCATGGCCCGCATCGACCAGATCCACAGCAGCGGAGAGGCCAGCCAGACCGGAACCCACAATCGCGACCCGCACCGTCAGTCGTGCAACTGAGGGGACTCTATGAATTGACCAGACTGAACTGCTGTAGGCAGAAGCGGTGAGGGATCCATAAAGTGAAGCAAGGACCCAGCGCCACTGCCTCCGATGTCCAGCCCCGAGACCACTGCTGAGACCGCGACAGCCAGCCCATCACATACCGCCAAGGACGGAAAGGGCATCCTGATCACAGGGCCTGCCATGCAGCAGCTGGCGAGGCTTTGCACCGATCAGGGAACCAATCAGGTGCTGAGAGTGGGAGTTCGTTCGGGTGGGTGCAGTGGAATGAGCTACACGATGGATTTCGTGCCTGAGACGGACATTCAGCAGGATGATGAGCGTTACCAGTACGAAGCACCGGATGGTGCGTCCTTTGAGGTGATCTGCGACCCCAAGAGCCTGCTCTACATCTACGGAATGCAGCTGGACTTCAGCACCGCACTGATCGGCGGGGGATTCAATTTCACCAACCCCAACGCCACCCAGACCTGCGGCTGCGGGAGCTCCTTCGCCGTCTGAGCCAGCGTTGTGGAACTGGTTGCTGTGGGAATCTGAAGGCCTTGCCCGAACGACCAGCACTCCATGGAGTCCAGCCAGGAAAGTCTCTTCCAGCAGGCGATGAGCCGTTACCAGCAGGGTGCTCCTGCTCAGGAGTTGCTGGCGGATTTTGAGGCGATCACCGCTGCGGCCCCGCGCCAGTCAGCAGGTTGGACATGTCTGGCCTGGCTGCAGCTGCTTTGTGACCAATCCGAGGAGGCCCTGCGTTCCGCACGACTGGCGGTCAAGCTGAACAACCAGGATCCACAGGCACGCATCAACCTCTGTCTGGCGATGCTGGAGACAAAAGCCAAGGGAGTGAGGGATCAGATTGAGGTTGTGCAGAAGGTTCTGGCTCTTGCTCCCGAAATGGGCGACGAGCTGAAGGAATCGATCGAGGACGGGCTTGAACGCCGGCCCGAGTGGCCGGCACTGCTCAAAGTGAAGGCCTGGCTGGAGCTCTGAAGTGGGTCGACTGCTGCTGCTCAGCAACGGCCATGGAGAGGATCTCTCCGGCTCCCTGCTGGGTCAGGCGCTCCAGTCCGAAGGGCATGCCGTGGATGCCCTGCCGCTTGTCGGCAACGGGCAGCCCTACCGGGATGCAGGCATCGATCTGATCGGCGGTACTCAGGAATTCAGCACGGGTGGTCTTGGATACACCAGCCTGCGCGGCCGGCTGACCGAGCTGCTGCAGGGACAGGTTGTCTATCTGCTGCACAGGCTTCTGAGATTGCTGCGCATCTCCCGCAGATACGACCTGGTCGTGGTGATTGGCGATGTGATTCCGGTGATGGCTGCCTGGCTCTGCGGACGACCGGTTGCCACATACCTGGTGGCCTACTCCAGTCACTATGAAGGTCGTCTGCGCCTGCCCTGGCCATGCGCTCAGTGCTTGAGAAGCTCCAGATTCAAGGCGGTGTTCAGCCGGGACCAGCTCAGTGCAGATGATCTGAGCTCACAGCTCCGCAAGCCAGTGGCGTTTCTTGGCAATCCATTCATGGATCCGATCCTGAGAGACGATCGACGCCTGCCGCGGGCGCGCCGCCGACTGGGCCTGCTGCCAGGAAGCCGCAGACCGGAGCTGGAGCAGAACCTCATGCTCCTGCTCGACGTGGTCGAACAACTGCCGGCACCGCTTGTCTGCAGCGGTGAGCTGCAGCTTGAGCTGGCACTGGTCTCCACCCTGTCCGATGGAGCACTCTCCGAGCTGGTGGGAACTCGCGGCTGGAGCCTTGAGACCTCTGAATCTGGAGCGGCGTCGATGCTGCATCGAGACGCGTATCGCCTTCAGGTGCGTCGTGGTGGATTCGCAGCGGTACTGCACAGTTCCGATCTTCTGCTCTGCATGGCGGGAACAGCCGCGGAGCAGGCCATCGGCCTGGCCAGACCGGTTCTGCAGCTGGTGGGCCGGGGGCCTCAGTTCACAGCAGGGTTCGCGGAGGCCCAGCGTCGTCTGCTGGGACCAACGGTGTTCTGCGCCGAGGGTGAAGCGGGCTCTCAGTCCACTCTCGAGCGCACGGCCGCACTGGCCCTCGAGCTGCTGGAGCGCAGCCATCTTGATCGGCAGCTGCGGCGACGCTGTCAGCATGAAGCTCAGAACCGGCTCGGCACAGCAGGCGGTGGCGCCAGGATGGCGTCTTCGATCTCGCAACTGCTGCGTGCGTCCGCATGAGCATCCCGAACACCGAACCGATCTGGAAGCGCTGGCTTGATCGCGTCCTCGTTCTGAATGTCTTCCTGGTCATCGCCGGTGCCGGCTGGTTCGCTGTCGCGGTGATTGCCAGCAGTCAGGGTCTGGAAGCACCCATGCGGCTGTTCATGCGTCTGTGGGAACCGCTGTTCACGCCAGCCATCGGGCTGCTGATGGGCGCAGCCGTGCTCAGCGGCTGCTGGAGCTGGTGGCAACGTCGAGTGCAACGGGCAGGGTCGGACAGCGGAACTTGAATCCCAGTTCTTCGAGTCGACCCGAACTCACGAACTGCCCCTCAAGCACCACCTTCGATCCATCACCCAGCAACAGCTGCAGCATCGGACCCGGCACCGCCAGCAGACTCGGTCTGCCCAGACAGCGGCCGAGACTTCCGGCGAAAACTGCCATGGTCACCGGGTCAGGAGCCACGGCATTGATCACCCCTGACCAGGATTCAGATTCCAGTGAACTCTGGATGATTCGGCATAGATCGCCACGTTCAATCCAGCTCATCCACTGCTGTCCGGAACCGATCGGGCCTCCGAAGCCTGCACGGAAAACGGGGAGCATCTTGGCGAGTGCTCCGCCCTCTGAAGAGAGAACGATGCCGATTCTCAGCACCACGAGCCGGGTTGCTGCAGGCTTCTCAGCGGCAGCCTGTTCCCACTGCTGACAAAGACGTGCAAGAAAATCCGTGCCGGCGGGGCTGTGTTCCTCAAAGCGTCCTTCAGCACTGGTGCCGAAATAACCCACAGCCGATGCGTTGACCAGCACCGATGGAGGCTTGGCCATTGTTGACAGGGCGCTCACAAGAGATCGGGTTGTCCCCAGACGGCTGTTTTCCAGTGTCTCGAGGTGCTGTGCAGTCCAGCGCTGTTCAGCGATCGGCTCGCCGGCGAGATTGACCACACCATCACTGGCCGCAAGCGCATCATGCAGTGGCGTCGACGCAGCCCAGCTGGACTCCAGGGCGGGATCGGCCTGAATCCAATCAAGACCTTGCGCCATCTCAGCCGGGAAGGCGGCCGGAGAGACACGGCGACTGACAAGCGTGAGCTGATGACCGGCGGCCTGCAGAACGGGAATCAGACCGCGGCCGACCAAGCCGGTGCATCCGATCAGCAGAAGGCGCATGGAGATGGCTGCATCAGGGTGTCGAGGTTAGGAAGGTGCAGCGGGATCGGTGTCCTCAACCGGCAGCGTGAGATTCATCCTGCGGGCCATGGGCACCAGTGCGAAACCCTGAATGAACAGACCAAAGAGCACCACGGCAAGAGCGAGTGGAGGCATGGACGCGCCCCAGCTCACATCGGATGACCAGGCTTTGATGGCCATCGCGATGGGGACGGCGCCGCGCAGGCCGGCCCAGCAGACGAAGATGCGCTCACCGGAACTGAATGGTGTGCGCCAGAGAAGGATCTGCACCATCAGCAGACGCACCAGCTGCATCACCAGAAACAGCACAAAGGCGAGACCGGTTGCATAAACCACATCCTGTGGTTTGACCACCAGCCCCATGCAGAGAAACAACAGGAGCTCCGCCATCTTCGCGTAGCTGGAGTGGGCCTCCTCCAGGCAGCCCTGATCGAGATCGGAACTGTTTCCCAGCACCAGACCTGCCACATAGGCCGCAAGCAACGGGCTGCCGCCAAGCAGTGAAGTGCCACCGCTGAGCACCATCAGCAACGCGAGGCTGACGACCGGCAGCATTGAGGACTGGTTCAGCCCCATGCGTGTTCCGAGCAACTGAACCGTGAGGCTGCCCCCCAGGAATCCAATCAGAATCCCAAGCAGGAACTGACGAATCAGATCAGTGACCAGCAACCCGGCTCCGAGCCCTTCACCACCGGCCAGTGCCAGAGCCAGTCCGGCAAGAACCACGGCGATGGGATCGTTGAAACCCGACTCACACTCGATCAGATCCGTGAGCGGCTTTGGCAGACGACCCTGAAGAGGTCGCAGCAGAGCGAGCACAGCCGAAGCGTCAGTGCTGGCGACCATCGCCCCGACGAAAAGACTTTGAGGGAGAAGAACGGAAACCGATTGCGTGCCCTGCGCCAGGCCGAAGCCCAGAACCACCAGGGTGATCAGAGCTGCAGTGATCAGCACACCGATGGTGGCAAGACGAGCTGCAGGACGAATCACACCACGCACCTGTTGCCAGTTGGTGGTCAGGCCACCGAAGAACAAGACAAGAACGAGCGCCGCCTCGGTGATTTGCTGGGCCTGGTCAAGGCCAAGCAGTGTGATTTCACGGGTGCCGGCAACGTCAACGTGATTTTCAATCAGCAGACCGAGCAGCAGAACCATGAGGATTCCAGGAACCCTCACCCTTGCCGCCAGGTCATCAAGCAGAACTGCGACCAGCAGCAATCCACCGAATGCGACCAGATAAAGCGAGAGGCCGTTGTCCAAACCTGCAGCGGAATTGGTCTTGAAGGGTTCTAGCCTGGCCGCCGAATAAGGACCCGTTATGGCGGAGACACCGTCGACTCCGGCACCTGCTGCCAAGCCCCCGCCGCCCCTCAAGAAAGGTGCACTGGTGCGCGTGAACCGCGCGGCCTATGACGGAAGTGTGGAGGCTGGAGCCAGTGATCCCTATCCGCCGGCTTACATCTTTGAGGGGCCGGGGGAGCTGTTGGTGGTGAAGGGTGACTACGGACAGGTGCGCTGGCGACGACCCGTGCCGGATGTCTGGCTGCGCATGGATCAGCTGGAACCTTTCTCCTGAGGATTCAGAGACTGCTCAACGGTGGAGATCGCTGCGGGAACCGAACGGACAGCCTCGGGGAGTCTCCAGACAGCGCCACCGAGCACCGCCGAGAGGGAGTCAAGGCTGAGGAGAATGGGATTGCCGCTGTGTCTCTCGAGCGCAGCGGAGGCCACGGACGATGCAGCCCACGGGTTCCAGCCCGCCAGCAGCACCACACTGCGATAGGCGCTGGGCCAGGGACTGGTCGGGCTTGACTCCTCCAGAAGCTCGAAATGATGGGCAGCCTCACTCGGCCTGTTACCGAGAACCGCCAGCAGGGCCAGGCTCCAGTGAGCGGATGCATCCGAGGGATTCTGTCTCAGGCGCTCGAGTGCCTTTCGACGCAGAGGGGCGCGGTAGCTGAAGTGGCCGTCGAGCATGTGTTCGATCGCCACGCTGCTGAAGACGGGATCGAGGCCGGCAGGCCCCTTCGCAAGGCCGGCGGCGAGCTTGGCGAACCGCTGATCAAAACCCACTGGAGACACTGAGCTCACCCGTCGCTTCCAGAGCGAATAACTGCCTCCCTTGGGGCGTGGGAACATTTCCACCTCCTCAAACACTCCGCTCTCACGCACCGCCTGATCGAGGAAACGGGCAGACCTGCGCACCGACCCCTGGTCACCCTCGGCGAGCAGGACCCAGCTGGCATGGTCCAGAACGGGCTGGATGTGATCCCTGCTGCCACCGAGCTGTCGACCGACCAACCGTCCACCGTTGCGACGGCCGTAATAGCTGACGTTGTGCTGATTGAGATCCGGTGTGCTGGGAACAACGATCAGCGTGGTGGGGGCAGCGGTTGGGTCAGCGCCACCAGCTCTCTTCACGATGGCCTCAAGCGGCTGACGATTACGCGACCGCAGCCGGGCCGACTGCGCAGACCATGCCGGTGAGATCACCACAAGTGCTCCGACAGTCAGAGCCAGTCCGGGAAGCCAGCCAGACCGGGCAGGCCAGCGTTGGCGGATCCACAAACCCCACTGCCACCAGCCTCGGCTCAGCATCATCAGCATCGGAGGCAGCAGTGGGGCGATGTAGCGGGCGTCCTTGTTGGGACTGAGGTTGGTCACCACCCAGCCGAGCACCAGAGTCCCCAGCAGCCAGCGCCAGGCCTCTCCTTGGTCACTCTGCAAAGGGTGCGTTTCCATCCGAATCCTGGAGCGCATCAGAATCCACAGCACAAGCCCTGACAGTCCGATCAACAACAGCGTCCAGCCGATCTGGAGAGGAACCTCACGCAGATACCACAACCAGCCTGAGAGGCTGAGAATGCCTGGATCTCCCTCGCGTGCTGCGGATTCGATCACGGCTCGGTTGGTGCCACCGAGAGTGGTGATCCAGTTGTGGCGAAGCCAGGGAAACACCGAGAGCAGAACCAGAACCAGCCCCGCCAGCACCTGCAGTCGTCGCCCTCGTCCGATGCGTTGAGCAGCAAACAGTGACCATCCCAGAGCAGGAAGCAGCACCAGCAGAGCGCTCTGTTTCACCAGCAGTGACAGCGCCACAGTGAGAGCTGCGAGCAGAGCCTGCCACCATCGGCCTCCGCTGCCAGGACTCCACCATGCCCCCAGACGCCAGAGCGCCAGGGTGACCAGGGCGGTCAACGGCAGCTCCAGCACGTAGTCGGTCCTTAGCTCCAGCAGCATCGGCGCCAGGGCAACAGCAGCTGCGGCCAGCAGAGCGAATCCCCGCGCTGATTCTTTCGGGCGCATCAGCTGAAGTGCCCAGCCGGCAGTTGACAACAGCAGCAACGCATTCCAGATACTTAATGTCCACGCCGCCTGCGCGGGAGCATCACCAGCCACCGCCATCACCGTGCCGTTCACCAGCGACGCCAGGGGCGGAATCTTGGGTGAAAGATCCAGAAGAGCGTTCCACCCCTGCCAGCCACCTCCGGCCAGAACCCCGAGAGCACGCCCGTGATCAAGCGCGCTGTTGAGGTAGTCGGCCTGATCCCATGAAGGCAGACCTGCGTGATGGCTCCACCACAGGCGATCAGCAACGGTGGCCACCACCCAGACCAACAGCAGGCAGACACGGAATGTTCCGGCGGGCATCAACCGATCTCCAGCCGGCGCCGTTCCTGCTGAAGACGCTGTCGCCGCTGACGGGCCTCTCTCAGCATCTCCCGACCATCATGGAGATAGCTGTCGACATATCCCATCGTGTAACGCTCCAGTTCTGTGACGGCATCCTCCACCTGAGACAGGCAGTGATACACGCTGAGTCCGAATCCCCTCGCCGATGGGGGCGTGGGCAATGACTGAAACAGATTCTTGACCTTGTCCAGGCGCTGACGGCTCTGCTCCAGATAAGAGCAGAACGCCTCCATCAGATCATCGTCGTAGGGATCCGCCGACAGAGCCCGCAGCTCCGCCGCGAAAGGGTTGATCACCTGACCGAGCAGACGATCAATCGGCGCATAGACCTTCTGCAGCCAGGTGGACAGTGCCTGATCTTCACTGGCGCCCTGACCTGACGCACGCCGTGCCGCCTGACTGGCCCTGGCATTGCGGGCACCTCGGGCCCGGGCCTCCTCGCGTGCGGACACAGAGAATCCGTGTTCACGATCAAAACAGCGCCGGGTCTCGGGGTCACCGATCTGCTCCCATGCGGCATTGAGAGCCAGGATGTGTTGTTCGTCGCCCCCCGCATCTGGATGATGCTGCTTGACAAGGCGGCGATAGGCGGCCTTCAGCTCAACCTGGGTGGCACTGGGGGCCACCTCAAGCACTGCGTAGGGATCCTGAGCCTGACCCGAGCGGTTGGAAAAGGCTGGGCTCAAAGCTGACCATCCCGGCGCGCCGGCAGAACCGCTGCAGCACTGAACATCGGCGTGGAGAGATAACGCTCTCCGAAACTGGCAAGGATGACCACGATTCGGCGACCGGCCATCTCCGGACGCCGACCCAGCCGCAGAGCCGCGGCAACAGCCGCTCCACTGCTCACGCCACAGAGCAGTCCTTCCTCCCTGGCCAGTCGCCGCCCAAGTTCCATGGCCTCCTCATCACCCACAGCGATGACCTCATCGATGAGTGCTCGCTCATAGACCGGCGGAACAAAGCCGGCCCCGATGCCCTGAATGCGATGCGGACCTGCCTCTCCTCCCGACAGAACCGGACTTGCAGCAGGTTCCACAGCAATCACCTGGAGATCTTTCCGCCGACTGCGCAGCACACGGGCACAACCGGTGATGGTTCCTCCGGTACCCACTCCCGCCACCAGAGCATCGAGGTGGCCTTCGGTGTCCTGCCAGATCTCCTCAGCCGTGGACGCCGCGTGGACTGAAGGATTGGCCGGATTATCAAACTGCTGAAGCAGATAGGCACCAGGGATTTCCTCCACCAGTTCCCTGGCGAGAGCGATGGCACCCTGCATGCCCTCATTGCCCGGAGTGAGTTGCAGCTCAGCGCCGTAGGCACGCAGCATCGATCTGCGCTCCGTGCTCATGGTGTCGGGCATGGTGAGAATGAGGCGATAGCCACGGGCTGCCGCAACCATCGCCAGTGCGATCCCGGTGTTGCCGCTGGTGGGTTCCACCAGAACGGTGCTGCCGGGCTCGATCGTTCCGCTCTGCTCGGCAGCCTCCACCATGGCGCCTGCGATTCGGTCCTTGACCGAAGC
>CAYWOE010000030.1:0-12218 GCA_964459855.1 uncultured Synechococcus sp.
CCCCTGTGGCGTTGATGACGATGCCTCGCCATCAGACCGTGTTGATCGACCCGGCATCTGCTGGCCAAGGCAGCATTCTTGAGGTTCACGACGGCTTCTGCCGTGTCTACTGCCCCTGTGAGGAAACAGAGGGCATGACTCTGGCCTTTCTTCAGGCGGGTGACCGTCTGAGAACCGACCGTCTCTGCAGTGAAGGCATCTGCGTTGAAGCCCTCACTGATCTGCGCCTTGCACGCAGTGTTTCATCTGAAGACGAAGTCGGAATGGACGCCGTCAACGAATGGACGCTGCAGCTTCTGCGCATCCGTCACCTCGGCCAGGCTGAACAGCGTCTTCATGCGCTCTTCGCTCTGCTGGTCAATCGTCTTGGCAAGCGCTGCAGCGACTGCTTCCAGTTGCCCTTCCGCCTGACCCACGATCGCCTGGGTGAGCTGATCGGTGCAACGCGCGTCACCACGACCCGTCAGGTCTCCAAGTGGCGAAATGTGGATCAGATGAACTGTTCGGGTGGTGAATTCACCATGAACTTCTCGATCGACATGATCAGCACCGCACCCCTGACCCATCTCTGATGGTTGTGATCCACCGCCAGGATTTCAATCTCATGGCATCACTCTGTCGTGATGCTGAGCGTTGCTCCAGGCGGAGTATCCAGATCAATCAGCACTGCGAACTGTGTGTCAACCAGACGCTGCTCAGACGACTTCGTCATGAACAGCGTCTGATTGAACAACGTCTTCTGGACGTGCGCAGGCTGATCGCAGAAATGGATCGTGAGATCAGTCTTGATGCAGTGGCCCTGGATTTCGCCGCTGAAGTCGCCCGGAGGGCGATCGTGAAGACCCAGTCTTCAGTGAACTGAATCATCCCAGCTGAGCTGGATGTGCGATGCCTTCGCGCAGTTCGTTGTCAATCACGAGGATTGCAGCCGAGTTTCCGCTGGCGAATCTGATTCGTCCGAGCAGATGAGCTGCCTCGTGTTCCGCTTTGATCTGCTGTTCAACCATCGGTTCCAGGAAGACTGCACTGCGCGAATCGCCGCAGCGCTCAGCTGCCATCAGCAGTTGTTGAAGTGATGCGGTCACATCGCTTTCGGTCAGGAAAGCCGTGCTTGTCACATCGAGAATGGTCTCCCACGACTGATCGGGCGCTTCGAGAGCCTGAACATCCGGTGACTGAGCACGGGCGATCAGATAGTCGGCAACTTCCGCGGCGTGTTGCTGCTCGCCGGTCGCCTCACTTCTGAAATGGTCTGAGAACCCTCGCAGTTCCCTCTCTGCCATCCAGATCGCCGCTGCGAAATAGGTCGCCTGAGCCTGACGCTCCATGTTGAAGTGCGCCTGAAGTCCCTCAAGCAATCCAGGATCCATGGATTCAGCCATGGCCCTTCCCGAGGGGCCGACCTGCAGTTGAACGTGCTTGGAAGGGTCGGTCAGCATGGCACCACGTTGGCTATGTATCAAATGTACACAGCTGGGCGAGTCTTTGGATGGTTGCCGGGGTTGTGATTGATGAGCGCTGTATAATGAGATGCATTCTCAGCAGCTCGGATCGTGCCGGTTCACCAGCCTCAGAAAAAGAAGGGTTGCAAGAAGTCGAAGTGCTCCAAGTGGAAGGGTGGTCAGTGCAAGTGCGGGCGAGGTTGATCAAACAGCTCGTTCTGTTTGGCCCGCAGTCGCAGAATGTCGATCCGCATTGTTTTCGTCGCAGCATCAACATCAATCAGTCTCTGACGTTGCATCCAGCTGAGATGTCTGCTCACCGTCGGCCTTGTGCTGCTGATGATTTCTCCGATGCGTCGATGCGACAGGCCAGAGACAGTTGTCTGATCAGGGAAGCGTTCGTCCCTGTCGCTTCGGTCTGCTGATGCCAGAAGCAGCAGCAGCTTCATCAGGCGCTCGAGGCTGTCTGCAGGTTGTTTGATCTCGTAGAGATTGAGGATCCAGTTTTCAAGAAAGTGGTTGCTCTCGACCGGTTGCCCTCTCGGATTGAACTCAACCCTTGATGGCTCAAGAGCCTCGATCATCAGCCTTCGATGATTGTTCCACGCAAAAGAATGGGTTCTGCCTGCGTGAATCAGTGCGAGCGTTGATTCGTTGCTGCTGTTTTCGTTTTCGTTCACGCAGTAAAGGCGTATGAATCCATCGATGATTTTCAATTGAAAACGTCTGTTTTCGTTATCTGATGTGATGATCCTGTGTTGGCTTGATTTTTTCAGTGCGATGACTGATGTCATCAGTGTCGTTTGATTTTTTTCTGCCTGCGCCATGGGGGTTGCAGGTGCACGATTCCTGAAATGCACCTGAATTTGATTTATTTATAACAGTGCAACCGTGCCTGCAATGCGTGTTGTTTGATACTTCGCTCAGCGAGTGAGTGACGTGGTCCCTGCCAGCTGTCAAGGATGTCAATCCATGCCGTCAGATTCTGACTTTCCCCACTTCCGCGCGAATGGGAGAACGACCTGTTCCGACCAGAATCGGCTGGCGAGTGAAAATTTCAACACGGATCCCGCCACGGGCCACAACGATCACCGATCTGGTGATGGCCAGCACCGAGATGACCAGGACGGCAGGCCAGCTCAGGGCAACGAGTAACTCAGTCAGATCATGCATGGTCCTGCGGTCGCGTTCTGTTTCTGAGATAGCAACTGCTGTGATCGCCAGGCTCCTGCAGTGCCGCCCCTCTGATGAATGTGTGTCGACAGGCAGAGCAGGGGGTGACGGATCGGGCCCGGCCAGGCACCATGGTCACCCATGTTGATTCCCATGCGTCGCATCGCCTGGCTCCTAGGGGGCGTTTTTCTGCTTGCCCTTCCCGTTTCTGGGGCCGGCCTGATGGAGTTGCTCGACAGCATGAAACCGGCACGCCCGGAGCGCACGCCGTTGCAGCTGCCAGCGCTTCCGCTGACGCCGGGTCGAGGCAAGAACTGGGTCGGCGAGCGCATGCCCAGGGAGGGGACATCCATCCTCGTTCTGGCAGGACATGCCGACTCCCAGAGGATGTATGGCTCAGGAACTCCCGGCTGGGCCGTTGGTGTGGGTGGAGCCGCTCCGATGCAGTCGGGGATGACGGACGAGCTCTACTGGAACCTGCGGACTGCCCGTGCCGTGGTGGCTGAAGGACGGCGCCAGGGGCTGAACATCAGCTTCTATGACCCCGGGGTTCGCACGATCCGCAACGTTCAGGATCCCCGCACCAACTGGTCTGTCGGTCAGAAACATGCATCCGAAGGGGGCTATGTCGTTGAAATCCATTACGACGCCTATGCACCCCATGGCATCGGCGCGGGAATCATTCCTGCTGTCGCCTTTGGCTTTTCCGTGATGGATGAAGCTCTGGCCAAGGAGTTCGGGGCTTATCCCTATGACTACCGCGGCATGCTCGGTGGCCCGCGCAGGGGCGTCTCCATGCTGGAAATCGGCATGCTGGAAGGCGCTCTGGAGCGTGGTTTGCGAGATCCGCGACAGCGCAAGGCGACGTTGGACAGGATCGCAAGGCGGATCGTTTCAGCGCTGCGCGAAGGACTGGAACAGGGGACGTCTCTGAGGGCGATCTGCCCTCCCACAACAGGGATCGCCGCTTATTGCCGTTAGCGTTCGGACCCTGCCGGCCACCGTCAGAGCGTCGTGTTGAGATAGTCCTCCAGTCGATCGGTGGGGATGCGCTGATCCGACACAGCTTCGCCCACCGGCAGAAAGAGAGGCATGGTGATCTGGCCATCAATCACCACCGGAATGAGCGGTTGACGGTCCACTCGCATTTCGGCACCGATCTTCTGAACGCAGAGCAGTTCAAGAACTCCGTCGCTGTGTTGACGCTGGTACAGGCGTGCATCCTCGATCGTTGCCAGGTGGCATGGTGCAAAGCCATGACTGGCAACAACATCACTCAGTTTCACAACTCAGACACCGCCTCTCCCGATGACACAAGAAGTCCCATGCTCTGGCGGATTCGAGGGGAGATCTCGCGGATTGAGCGTTCCAGAGTGAGTGCCTGATGCCATTCACCCGCTGCCTGGGCTGCGTCCTGTTGATCCCAGAGATCGAGACGTTCGCTGAGCAGGTGCAGCAGTGATTCAGAGCCGTTGATCGTGTTTTTTCTGTTGGTGTTTTGTGTGTTCTGCATACAGATACTGTCAACGACAAAACGGTCAACATCAATACAGCTGTGGGTGTGATTGCCGAGCTGAATCGTTCGGTTCACCGCTTCTGCGGCTGCTGCAGAATGATCCGGAGAATGTGATCCATGGCAAGGCAATCGTTTGTCAGAACAGCTCGGCAGCGTTCATCAGCATGAATCTGATCCTGCTTCACGCTGATGATGTCTGGTCAGGCTCCAGTTGCTTTCTGGCGAAGGGTCGCCGAACAGACCACATCCGTTCCGTGTTGCGTGCGTCTGTCGGCGACACACTCCGGGTGGGACTGTTCGGCGGAGCCCGGGGATCCGGACGGGTTGATCGCATCGATGATCAGGGTGTGACACTCTCCGTGCAGTTGACGGACCCGCCACCTCGGCGACATCGCTTCGACATTGTTCTGGCACTTCCTCGACCGAAAATGCTGCGACGCATTCTGCGCACGGTTGCGGAATTCGGTGTGAGCAATCTGCATCTGATCAACAGCGCCAGAGTCGACAAGAGTTACTGGCAGTCGCCGCTGCTGTCAGAGCACAAGATCAGAGATGCCCTGATGGCTGGAATGGAACGCTCGGAGGACACCATCGCTCCAGTGGTTCACTGTCATTCACGTTTCCGACCGTTTGTGGAGGATGAGTTGCCTCTGCTCTGCAACGCTCGGCCCTGCTGGATCACTGACAGGGGAGCGCCGATGGCGTTGTCGGAGACACCGTCCGTGCCTGCTCTGGTGATGATCGGCCCGGAAGGCGGGTTTGTGCCCTTTGAGATCACTCTGGCGACGGCGGTTGCGGCACAACGGGTTCACCTCGGCGAACGCATTCTCAGCGTGGATACTGCTCTGCCGTCGGTGCTGGCGCAGGGGTTGTCTGCTGATCTTTCGGCATGATGAGCTGGTTTCGCTCCACATCGTTGCGATCAGCTCCAGATCAGCTCCACGTGAACTGAGGTGTCGAGGCTTCGCTTCACCGGGCATTGTTCTGCAACCCGCTGCAGCAGCATGCGCTGTTCCTCGCTGAGATGGGGGGGCAGCTTCAGGTGAACGCGCAGGGTCTCGACTCTGCGAGCTCCTGCCTGTGTCATCTGCTTGTCCACATCAGCTGTGCTTCCTTCGAGGGACCAGCCTCTGCTGTTTGCCGTGATGCCCATGATCGTGAGCATGCAGGTGGCCAGGGCCGTGGCCACAAGGTCTGTGGGGGAGAACGCTTCTCCCTTACCCGCATTGTCGATTGGTGCATCGGTCGTCAGCACGGCACCGGAACGGTTGTGTGTGGCGATACAGCGCAGTTCGCCGCTATACCGACAGGAGACAGTGGCCATGGTTTGCATCGGCGTTGTCTGCCCAGGCTGGCAACGCAATCGATTTTTGAGATGATTGTCTGGTTGAATTCTTCAGCCTGAATGCATTCGTGAACCAGCAATGATGTTCAATCAGGGCTCTTGTTTTCGGTCTGTCAGTCTTCCTTCAGGCAGGACTCATTGCCCAGAATCAGATTCGAACCGATGGCAGCGGAGGTCGAGACCCTGCCCTGCTGGCAACTGTGTGTTTCGCTGTTCGCTGTTGTCATTTTCTGTTTGAAGATGGCATGGCTTGCCCATACTCATCTTCGTAAAAAGTTTTGGCCTGGAGGTGCATTCTGGCTAGCTTGAAGAGATCAATACTTCATGCTCAGACGGTAACAGTGATATGGCTACTGGAGTGACGAGTCTCGGGCATCATCAGCGTCTGCTGGTGATGCCGGATGATGGCGAACAGGCGGTTCTGGATCTGCTTGCATCGGCGAAGGCCAGTCTGCGCATCAAGCAGTTCAAGCTTCAGGCTCCTGCTGTGATCAAGGCCATTCAGGCAGCACATGATCGCGGCGTGAATGTGAGGATCATGTTGAACCCTCACACCTCCGGAGGGGTGCGATGGAACGACGAAGCATTTGAGCTGTTCAAGCAGGCGGGAGTTGATATTCGCTGGACGAGTGAGTCGTTCCCGGTGACGCACGAAAAATCGATCGTTGTCGATGATGAATTCGCTCTTGTCGCCACTTTCAATCTTGCCGAAAAATACTTCACTTCAACGAGAGATCATGGACTGATCACCTACAACAAAGACGCGGTGAAACAGGTGATTGCCGGTTTCGATGCTGACTGGAGCAACCAGGAGTTCAAGCCCGATCTGACGGTCGGTCTCGTCTGGAGCAATCTGCACAGTCGGGGGCAGCTGGCCAAGTTGATTGACTGCGCAAAAACGCATCTGTGGATCCAGCATCCGAAGTTTGTTGATGCTGTCATCCTCGACCGAATTGTTGAAGCCTGTGAGAGGGGGGTCAAGGTTCATCTCTTGTGTGGAGGTAAACATGGAATTTCAGACTGGGATATCTATGACACCTTCGGGAATCTGCGCGTGATGTCACGCTTCGGGGTCAAGATTCGGCGTCAGAAGAATTTAAAGTTGCACACCAAGATGATCATTGTTGACAAGAGATCAGCGGTGATCGGATCGATGAACATTGACAGGAGCGCCTTTGATATCCGACGAGAGCTGGGTATGGAGACTGATGCCCCGGAGGTGATTGCGCGCTGCTGCGAATTATTTGAGTCGGATTGGCATCAAGCCAAGGAGTACTCGGCACCGGATCCGCTGGATCCTTCACTGCATGATCACGGCGAGTTGTCACCCGATCCGAATTTCATTCATGAGTGATCAATCCGACACTGCATTGCAGTCACAACAAGCTGTCAGTCCAGGACTTCGTGAGCTTTTTGTCTGCATGACACAGGTTGCTTTCTCCGCCTTCGGTGGAGGAATGTCGCTCTGGAGTCACCGCATCATTGTTGAACGACGTCAGTGGATGACATCGGAATCATTCGTCACTGGTTTGACGGTCGCGCGTCTTTTCCCGGGCCCGAATCAGATCAACATGTCTGTTTATATCGGGTCGATTTTCCAGGGTTTGCCTGGGTCGCTTGCTGCGGTTGCCGGGATCATTCTCTTCCCCTTCACACTGTTGATGTTGCTTGGCCTGGCCTATTTCCAGGTCAGTGCGATCGCAGAAGTCAATCGACTGCTGGCCGGTCTTGCAGCCGCGGCTGCGGGCATGGCGTTGTCGATGGGGTTCAAGATCCTGGATGTCTACAGGACCGATTATCTGGCGCTGGCGATCGCCGTGATTGTCTTTGTCTGTCTTCAGGGTTTCAGATTCCCTCTGATACCGGTTGTTCTGGTGGCAGGTTCGCTGGCGATGAGTCTGTACTGGCCGCGAGGACAACGCCGATGACTGCGATTCAGACCTGGTTGCAGGTGGTGCTCACTTTCCTGAAGCTTTCGTTGTTCTCGATTGGTGGTGGTAACACTCTGCTTCAGGCTTATCACCACGAAGCCGTGGAAACCTTCGGATGGCTGACGAATCGCCAGTTCTCCGATCTCTACGGACTTGCGGAAGCGGCACCGGGGCCCAGTTCGATGTTTGCGGGACTTCTGGGCCTTGGGGCGGGCTGGAAGCATGGTCCGGTCTGGGCGCTGATCACGGGATACTCCGCTGAGATCGCAATCCTGCTGCCCTCGACTGTGGTCATGCTGATTGCTTCGGTCTACTGGAATCGCTGGCGTGACTCCCCATGGAGGATCGCCTTTGAACGCGGTTTAGGGCCTGTGACGCTGGGCATTCTTTTCTCCGTGAGCGTCACGATCCTCAAAACAGCCAATCACAGCCTGGTCGCCTACGCACTGTCCTTCATGGTCTGCTTCTTCGTTCTGAAGACCAAGATTTCGCCCCTTGTGTTCATCGCAATCTGTGGCCTGGCGGGAGTGCTCGGTTTCGTGCGTTGACCCGGTCTGCAGAGCTGTTGCTGTTCTGTTCAGATGGTGTTTACCCTGATGCACTTCAAGGTGATTGCCTGTCCCATGGGGACAATGACGAGATGACAGACAACAGCGAACTGGCGGGACTTCAGGCTCTTGTCGCCGACGTCGGCAGCGGCAATGTGATTGATGCCGAACTGCTCGAGGGATGCACGGTGCAGGCTCATGAGCTGGATGAGATGGACGAGGATCAGGCTGCATGTGTGGCTGCTCACTGCTTCTCAGTGCTGTTCGATCACAAGGTTCAGCAGATCGATGGAGCAGCGGCTGATGCTGCCGCCGGTGTCTGGAGCGGCAGTGTTGATGGCTTTGCGTTCACGATCCGCCGAGATGATCTCGGTGATCTGGTGCTGGATTTCAGCGTTGCCGGCTGATGACCGTCGACGAGCTTCGCCAGGACCTGTCCCTGCGGATCGGCCGTTCCGTGGAAACACTGTTCACACGCGATGGCGAACCTGTTCTGCAGGTCTCGGATCTCTACCAACCATCCCCGGCAGGCTTTGGTGGTCGCTTGCGACTCCGTGATGGAACCCCGATGTTCTGGGAGCTCTGGCTTGAGGACGGTGACTGCTGGAACTTCCATGCCGCTCCGCTGGCTCAGTGAGTGCGGTTGATCCTCAGCTCATTCGCTGTCGCAGCATCGGCAGGATCTGCCCTGATCGCAGTTTTCCGTGGCTGCTTCGGCGTCAAGCCTGAGCAGCTCCCTGGTGTAGTCAGCCCTGAGATCCCACTCACTCCATTGGATGACCCCGGAATTCCCCACATCTTCCGGAAATGCGACCTGAAAGTGCTTCCAGCGTTTCTGGCTGACAGGTTTGAAGCTCACAAGCCAGTCCGCATCAGGATCGGAACCAAGTTCCCGAGCGTTGTTCAGCATCTGTTTCGCATGGTTCTGATTGTCGGGATGACGGTTCATTGACCAGTGCCTCAGTGCCCTCAGGCATGGGTCGCTGGCAGCGATTCCAACCCTGACCAGACCTTTGGCCTTGTCGGCAACCTCCTTTTCAGACTGCATCACGTGTCTGACGCCGTTGGCATCAATCCAGGCCGGGTAAGCCATGGGTTCGAACACCTCGGCGCGGGTGAACCAGACCACCGGGCTCTCGCCGGGATGCGTCCTGCCCATGGAAGGCTTGAGTGATCTCGTTTTGATCAGAGCCACCAGTTTGCTGGCATCCGTGTAGTGCCAGGCGATTTCGGGGGTTGATCCAAATCCTTTCATGAACTCATTTTATCCAGGATCCCTGAAGCTCATGTCTGTGAGTTGGCTGGCTGAATCATCTCCTGACCGGCAACCCTTCGCCATGGGCAACAGGTTCAACAACCACAGATGCCTGATCAGTGCTGATGACGGCGAACGAGCGTTCAGCTGGATCAATCGGGATGGATGTTTGTTGAGTTCATTGTTGAGTGTTGTGTGTCGATCGACCCCTGATGATGCGATTTGTTGTGAGAGTTTTTGTTTGCTGAATTTATTGTTGTGCATCTGCCTGTTTCGCGCATATTGGCAGCTCCATCTCTGAGGTCTGCGGGTGGCTGAACGTCCAAACAACGAGGGTGGTTTGCCATTCAAGGAGCCTGTTGATTCAGCTGAATTGAATCTGGCTGATGACCCCATCGAGAGTGGTGAGGCTCAAAGCCTTTCGCTGGCGGAGACCACACCCGTAGTGATTGATGCACAGACACAAAGTGATGGCGAACAGAAGGATCCTGAGCTGTCGCCCTCGCGTCTGCTTGAACAGCTTTCGCTGGGATTCGAGTCCCTCAAGGAGTTGAATCTGGAAGGCTTCAAGCAGGTTTATCCGATTTTTCTGATCGTGTTCGGCTCTGTTGTGCTTGGTTTGATTTTATCGTTCATCGCGCACTTTCTTGATTCGATGAATCATCTGCCGCTGGTCGGCGGATTGTTCCAGGGGGTGTCCGAACTCGTTGGTCTGGTCGCGGTTGTCCGCCTGATCACTTCCAATCTGTTGCTGCAACACAAGCGAGCTGAATTGTTCGCACGAATTGCTGCGTTGAAAAAGGATCTTCTGGGAGAATCGGACTGATTGGATCAGGCAGGAACCGTGAGGTTATTCCTCGATCACAAATCCGAAACTTTCAAAGATTTCGTTGTTGGAATGGATGATCTTGCGTGCTCCCTCCTGCTGTGAAACAGCAAATCCCTGCTGCGCAAGGCGTCGCATCAAGGCAGCCGTGTCTTCGAAACGCTCTGCCATGTCCTCAAGGGTTCCGCAGTCTGCGGAGAGAGTGGATTCGTCCCAGGTGAAGGAAGCCATGGCGGTGTCTGGATGAGGTGGACCAGTACTGCATCGATACAGTTTCGACGACTTTAAGGCCTTTGTTTTGTGATCGCTGAAGGCCTGCGCATCACTGACTGAAGGCGGGTTCAGCCGGCGGCGACTCTCCGGGCCAGCAGGCTGCCGAACTCCTCATGCAGTCCCAGTCGTCCATCGATCTTGGTGATGTGATCCGCTTTGTCCGCAAGGGTCAACATCTCCTGTCTCGAGCGTGGAGGTGCCTCCATGGCCAGCACCACGTGCATTGGGCAGTGCAGTTGCTGCGTCTGCGAAAGCCACCAGAGTGCATCAGGCGCTGAGTCGAGACCTCCTGTGACAAAAGCCACGCTTGCGAATCGTGCGCCCGGTTGACGACTGATCAATTGCTGCTCCCTGACGCGTTGCTTTGTCAGCAGTCCTCGGTCCACCCAGACATGGCGACGCAGCATCAGCTTCAGAATCGCCCGGCTGGTGTTGAGCCGATAAAGGATGGGTCCCAGCAGGGGAAGTTCCACCAGCTTCCTCACCCAGCCGAACTCCGTTCCCGGTCGTCCGGTCATCGTTGGCAGCGGACCTCGAAACGTGGGCGCAACCAACACCAGCTGGGCCCATTCCTGTGAGCATTCCTCGGCCAGTCCAAGGGCCAGCGGCGCACTGTGGCCAGCGGCAACAACGTTGATCCTTCGCTGATCCGACTGTTGAAGATGGGCGAGAACGCTTTTCAGAACAGACCGAAGCGACTCTGCGTTGTAGGTGATCACCGGACGCTCGCTGTCTCCGAAGCCCGGCCAGTCGAAGCTCACCAGCTGACAGCTCTCAGCCATGGCATCAGCGAAGTCATGCCATTCAGCTCTGGTCGACACGGTGCTCAGGGCCGGCAGCAGAAGCCAGAGAGCTCCATCGCTGGGACCACGTTTTTCCAGTGTGATGCGAATCTCGCGGCCGTTCAGATTGATCCGGAGATTTTCGGGAACACCGCCGATACGGGAATCAGCGCTCATGGCGACTTCAGTGTGATCTGCTCACTGCCTCTTCTCCAGCTTCGCTCTGAAGCCATCAGTTCCCCGTCGATGTTGCAAAGATTTGTCGAGCCATCGCTGACATCACTTCCCCATCAGCAGGTCACCCTGTGATCGAGTGACCTGCTGCAGACCGTGGCGCGGCGCGGCGTGGCGAGTCAGATGTCAGGGTTGAAATGCCCGCTGCTCAAGGTCGCAGTTCCCATTGGGGGCAAGCCCCTGGCTGCGCAGTGCCTGAACTTCGGCTCTGGCGGCTCTCAGGTCAGAGCGAAAAACAGGATCGTTATGCAGCTGAGCGACAGTTCCTGAGGCAATCACCTGGCTTGCCTGCACATCACTCAGCCAGTGCACGTTGCACATGTAGCGGCTTTTCCCGTACTCGACTCCTCTGGCGAGGATGGCATCACGTCGTTCCGGTGCGATCTCACTGAGAATCAGTGCCCAGGCCCATCCGGCAGCGGTATGGCCTGATGGATAGGAGCCGTCGCCTCTCAGCAGCGTCTCCTCATCGGGAGTGCAGATCGGCTTGCCATTGACCATGAACGGCCTTGGACGCTGATAGTTGTTCTTGGCTTTGTATGTGGCCAGGCCGGCGTCGCTGAGAGTGCGTCGCAGGAGGGTGTAGAGCCTTGGTGTTCCCTCCTCGCTGATCGGGACGCCAAGGGTGCAGGAGTAGATCGCCGCTGCCTCGGGGAAATGCAGATTGGCATCGATCGCGGCGACCTCCCAGCGCGGTGTGCCCTGAAGTGGAAAGGTCGACTCGGCATTGGCCACATCAAGCTCATAGGCCAGGGATCCCTGCTGTGGAGGAGGGGGCAGCAGCTTCAGTGAGTCGGGCACGGAAGCGGGTGGGAGATAGCCCTCGAGCAGACCATGTTTGATCGTCTTGAGATTCGCCGGTGAACCAACATCCGGTTCGCAGTAGGTCGGCG
>CAYWOE010000031.1:0-12116 GCA_964459855.1 uncultured Synechococcus sp.
GCGACTGGTTGCCGACCCTGCGCCAGCTCAAAGCCGAGCTGGATCCGGAAGGACGCTTTCCACCCCTCTGAACTACGGTCCCAGCACAGAACTGATGATTGATGGCCTCAGGATCCATGCCTCGGCAGTTGAACAGCGGCTTCGGTAACCCCAGCAAGGATCTGCTGTCCGGTCTTGTGGTGGCGTTCGCCATGATTCCCGAGGCCATCGCCTTTTCCGGCATCGCCGGCGTTGACCCACAGGTCGGTCTTTTCGGAGCTTTTTTGCTGTCGATCACGATCGCCTTCGTCGGCGGTCGCTCGGCGATGATCACCTCCGCCACAGGCTCCACGGCGCTGCTGATGACCGGCCTGGTCGCCACCGGGGAGGCTCGTGGCGAAGGGCTGGGATTGACCTACCTGCTGGTTGCCGGTGTGGTCACCGGGATCCTGCAGATTCTCTGGGGCTGGCTGCGTCTGGCCTACCAGATGCGTTTCGTGCCTCTCGGTGTGCTCAGCGGCTTCGTGAACGCCCTGGCGCTGCTGATCTTCCAGGCGCAGTTTCCCCAGCTGGGCTGGAATCTGCACTTCGGCGAATCGAACGTTGCGGGCCATGCTCATGACCTGCTGCCTCACGGCAACCAGCTGCCGATCATCTGGGCACTGGTCCTGCTCGGTCTGGTGATCATCTACGGGTTGCCCCGGCTCACAAGGCTTGTGCCGTCACAGCTGGTGGCCATCGTGATTCTGACTGCGATCTCGATCGGTTTCAGCCTTGACATCCCCACCGTCAGCAGCCTCGGCGACCTGCCGACCGGACTGCCGATGCCGAGCTGGCCCTTCGGTTCTCCCGACGACATCAAGGTGCCCTTCAGTTTCGAGACTCTGGGAATCGTTCTGCCGACGGCTCTGGCGATCTCACTGGTGGGTCTGATGGAGACCTTCCTGACCCAGGACATCCTTGATGACCGCACCGACAGCAACTCCAACAAGAACGTTGAGGCGAGAGGTCAGGGGATCGCCAACATCGTGTCCTCGCTGTTTGGTGGCATGGCGGGCTGCGCCCTGGTTGGTCAGTCGGTGATGAACATCGACAACGGTGGCCGCACCAGGCTCTCCACGCTGTTCTCAGGGGTCAGCCTGCTGGCCATGATTCTGCTGGGGCGGCCATGGCTTGAGCAGATTCCAATGGCTGCTCTGGTGGCGGTGATGATCAGCATCGCGGTGAGCACAGCGGATATCGCCGGACTTCGCCGTATCCGATCCATCCCGAAAAGCGATACGGCGGTGATGCTGATGACCTTCGCCGTCACCATGCTCACCACACCCCACAATCTGGCCCTGGGAGTGATCGCAGGAGTTGCCCTGGCAGGAATCCTGTTCAGCCGCAAGGTGGCCAAGGTGATCCGGGTTGATGCGGTGGATGTGGACGAGACCATGCGCCGCTATGTCGTGTGCGGACAGCTGTTTTTTGTCAGCAAGATTTATTTCCTGCAGGGATTCGACGTTCATGACCATCCCAATCGGATCATCATTGATATGTCAGCTGCCCATATCTGGGATCAGAGCGGAGTCAGCGCGCTCAACCAGGTGATTCGCAAGCTTGAGCAGGGAGGATCCACGGTCGAAGTGCTGGGTTTGAATCAGGAAAGCCTGAATCTTTTCGAGCGAATCGGATCACAGCCTGATGGTGGACATGGCTGATGAAACAAGTGATTGAGTGGCGATCTGAATGAATCAATCAATCGTCAGGGATCCTTGTAAAGCAGCCCCAGACAGGATGTGAAGTCATTGCGCATTCCTTTCAGACGACGCTGGATCTGCTTGTCACCGGTCTGCTCCTGGAGATAGCGCTCGGTCACATCGTTGCCGATACTCATCACAAGACAGAGAGTCTGAAGATCATTCGTGTCAACAGCACGCTGCTTGGCACCCTCCAACATCACGTTGAGCAGAGCCATCTTGTTGTTGTAAGCCTGCCGGTCATCCATTTGCCAGCTCCAAACAGGAGAGCCAACTGCAGACATCACAAGCAGCAGCACTGGCAGTGATCCCGTTCTGAACCGAAACATCTTTCGGCAGTTGATCGACATGCACAGGACCGTAGAGATTCCTGCCAAGCAGAGCAGACATTCATCTCGTTTCACTCAATGTTCTGACAAGATTGCCTCTCAAGGATCACTGGCATGAGAAAGCGTCGTTCACTTGTCTCCCTCCTCTCCGCGTGCCTGGCGATGTCAGCCTGCGCAACGCTCGGTGAAGGAAGCACATCCCGACTCGATCTGATCAGCCGAAGAGGTGAATTGCGTTGTGGTGTCAGCGGAAAGATTCCTGGATTCAGCTTCCTGCAGAGAGACGGTCGTTATGCCGGTCTGGATGTGGATCTGTGCAAGGCCTTCGCGGCAGCGATCGTGGGTGATCCCGGCAAAGTGCAATACAGACCGTTGACGGCGCCCGAGCGGTTCACAGCACTGAAAACCGGAGAAATCGATCTTCTGTCGAGGAACACAACCTTCAACCTCAGCAGAGATGCCTCGGGAGGTAACGGTGTGAGCTTTGCGCCGGTGGTTTTCCACGACGGGCAGGGCCTGTTGGTCGCGAAAAACAGTGGAATCCGCAGTCTTGAAGATCTCAAAGGTCAGTCGATCTGCGTTGGCTCCGGAACCACAACCGAGCAGAACCTCAATGATGCGTTCCAATCGCTGGGCCTTCCCTACAAGCCGATCAAATATCAGGATCTCAATCAGGTGGTTGCCGGATATCTTCAGGGGCGCTGCCAGGCGATGACCTCGGACCGCTCACAGCTGGCCTCAGCGCGTTCCGGATTCGAGCAACCCGATGAGCACGTCATTCTCGACGATGTTCTGAGCAAGGAACCACTGGCTCCCCTGTCATCGGGTGGAGATCAGCAACTCTCCGACGCCATGCGCTGGGTTGTTTACGGATTGATCACCGCTGAGGAGCTTGGAATCACCCAGGCCAATGTGGACGAGAAAGTCAGGGAAGCTCGCGAGAACCCCGACCTCACGAAGTTGAGACGATTTCTTGGGATTGAGGGCGACCTGGGAGCGAAACTCGGCCTCAGCAATGATTTCATGGTGAATGTGCTTCAAGCCACAGGTCATTACGGCGAGATTTACAACCGGCATCTGGGACCTGACAGCGCCGTTCCCATTCCGCGCGGCCTGAATCAGCTGCATCGCGATGGCGGTGTGATCACCGCACCACCGTTCCAATGAACCGGAAACGGTCCCGCTGGTTCGAACTGCTTCTGGTGATCGTGGTTCTCACGTTTGTGGGGCTTCTGGTCAACAACCTGGCAGTGAATCTGATCCGCACGGGTCTTGGTCTCAGCTTCGACTGGCTCTGGCAGCCGGCGGGATTCGCACTCAGCGAACACGCGCTCCCCTACCAACCCGGAGACAGCACTGCCTGGGCACTGCTGGTGAGCTGGCTCAACAGTCTGCGCGTGATCGCCTGCAGCATCGTTCTGGCGACGTTGCTGGGTGTCGGTGCCGGAGCCGCGAGGCGCAGCCTCAATCCTCTGCTCCGTCAACTGGCGGCGCTGTACGTGGGCTTGATCCGACAGATTCCCCTGCTGCTGCAGCTTCTGTTCTGGTATTTCGTTGCTTTCCTCGGCCTTCCCTCGGAACCGCTGGCTCCCCTGGGAGCACTGATCAGTCTCTCGAATCAGGGCGTCGCGATCCTGGGGCTCAACCTGAGCGTTGAATTCTCCGCAGTGCTTGTGGGCCTGAGCGTCTTCACCGGTGCTGCAATCGCCGAGGTGGTTCGCGGTGGGCTCGACTCCGTGCCGAGAGGGCAGTGGGAGGCTTTTCGCAGCCTCGGTATCGGTGAAGCCCTCGGAATGAGGAGAGTTGTTCTGCCGCAGGCACTGCCGGCGATTCTTCCCGCCCTGAGCAGTCAATATCTGAATCTGGCCAAAAACAGCACCCTGGCCATCGCTGTTGGATTCGCCGATCTCTACGCCGTGAGTGATACGGCGATCACCCAGACAGGACGCGCCATCGAGGGATTTCTGATTCTCCTGCTGAGCTTTCTCGCGCTCAATCTGCTGATCAACGGGGGGATGCAGGTGCTGAACCGAATCGTGGTTCATCCCGCACAACGGACGTAGCATCCGCAGACAATTCACCGGTCCATGAATTCCCGTCGCATCGCCGCAGTGCTGCTGGTCATCGCCGCAGTGGCTTCAATCGCTCTGCCCTTTGCCTCAGCAACGCTGCTGACCATCGGCATCGGAGGAATCGCATTCGCCGCTGGAATCGGACAGTTTCTGCGCCTTGGCGATGAGAGCAGCAGCCAGGGAAAACTGTTCCGTGTTCTCTCCGCTCTGATTTATATCGGTGGCGCGATCTTCATTCTGATTGATCCCATCGACAGCGAGGTCAGCCTCACCCTCTTCGCCGGCATCCTCCTGCTCGTTGAAGGTGTGATGGAACTCGCATCCGGGGCCAGTGCATCAGGTCCAGCGGGAGGCCTCAGCATCGTTGATGGCATACTCACGTCGCTGATCGGTGTTCTGCTGATTGTGGAATGGCCATTCGACAGTCTCTGGGCGCTTGGAACCCTGTTCGGAGTCGCCCTGTTCATGTCTGCCCTCAACCTGTTCAGCACACCGGCGGAGCAGCCCGGGAACGGATGACCGGGGCAGAGACCATCTCTCGCAAACGACTACTCCAGGCCAGACGTCATCCGCTGCAGACCCTTCTGAGTGTGTTGATCCTGGCCCTGATCGGCTGGGTCGTGTGGTCGACAGGTGCATGGTTGATCGTTGGTGCTGACTGGTCGGTTGTCACGGAGAACCTGCCCCTTTTCGCTGTTGGCTCCTATCCGGAGAACGAGCGCTGGAGACCTCTGCTCTGGCTCGGACTTCTCTGTCTGATGACAGCGATCACTCTGCTCCGACCAATCGTCTCTGCGCGCTGGCGCATCAGTGGTCTGGCTCTCTCATGGGGCTGGCTGGCCATGTTCCCGATCGGCCTGCTGCTGCTTGCAGGAGGTGCAGGCCTGCAGCCGGTGACCTCGAGAGATTGGGGGGGGCTCACGCTGACGGTGCTGCTGACGGGGTTCAGCGGTCTGCTTGCCCTTCCCCTGGGAATCCTCCTGGCTCTGGGGCGACGAAGCAGCCTGACGTTGCCCCGTCATCTCTGTCGCCTGTACATCGACGGTTTGAGAGCCGTGCCGTTGATTGCTGTGCTGTTCTTCGGGCAGTTGCTGCTGCCGCTGTTTCTGCCCGTCGAGATCGAAATCAATCGAGTGCTTCGAGCGGTCGTCGCCTTCGCTCTGTTTGCAGCGGCCTACGTGGCCGAGGATGTGCGTGGCGGTTTGCAGGCCATCCCAGGCACTCAGCACGAGGCGGCGGCGGCGCTTGGGCTCGGGCCCTGGCAGATCCAGCGTCTGGTGTTGCTGCCGCAGGCGCTGCGTGTGGCGGTGCCGGCACTCACCAATCAAGCCATCGGCCTGCTTCAGAACACCAGCTTGATGGCCATCCTCGGGCTGGTGGAACTGCTGGGGATCAGCCGCAGCCTGCTGGCCAATCCCGCTTACATCGGAAGGCACCTTGAGACCTACATCTGGCTGGCGGGGCTCTATTGGCTCGTATGCACCGCCATGGCCCTGATGGCTCGCCAGCTTGAACGCCAGCGCATCTCCTCCAACTCAGCCATTCCCTCATGACCTCATGACCATCGCCGTCAGAGCCGAATCGATCACCAAGACCTTCAACGGGTCGCAGAAAGCCCTTGACCAGGTGAATCTCAGCGTCAACCACGGCGAGGTGCTGGTGGTGATGGGACCGTCCGGGTCCGGAAAAAGCACATTGATTCGCACCTTCAACGGACTGGAGGCGATCGATGCCGGGCAGCTGGAGATCGTCGGCATCCCTCTCGACATGGATCAGGATGAACGGCAGATCCGCCGGATCCGCCGTCGCGTCGGCATGGTGTTCCAGCAATTCAATCTGTTTCCACACCTTTCGATCATCGACAACATCACCCTGGCGCCGATCCGGGTGAGAAAGATCAGCCGAGCCGATGCGGAACAACGGGCGCATGGGCTTCTGCGCCAGATGGGCATCGCCGATCAGGCCCTGAAATATCCAGGCGAACTCAGTGGAGGGCAGCAACAACGCGTGGCGATCGCCAGAGCGCTGGCGATGGATCCCGAGCTGATGCTGTTTGACGAGCCGACCAGTGCCCTGGATCCGGAACGGGTCAAGGAGGTGCTGGATGCGATGCGCCGGCTGGCTGCCGATGGCATGACGATGATCGTGGTGACTCATGAGCTCGCCTTCGCTCGTGAAGTCGCCGATCGGGTGTTGTTCATGGATGCGGGCCGGGTGGTGGAACTGACCGACTCGTCAACCTTCTTCACCCAGGCCAAGGAGGAACGCAGCAGGCGTTTTCTCAATCAGATGGCGCACTGATTTGAACCTGAAGCTCGGAAGCCTGTGGTTTTGTCGGAGCTGTGGCCATAACGTCAGCAACAAGCGAAGGACTGCATGCGTGATTCCTGGAGCCAACTGCCCCGTGACGCTGCAGAGTCTGCGATCTCAGCCTGGTGGAGGGATCGGATCAGATTGCTGAGCAGGAGCTGGAGAAAGGGAGATGCAGCCAGTCTCTATTTCAGGTTCTGCCTGCCGGGAAGGCGAACGGTCGAGCTGTCGGCACACTCTCATCGATAACGCACGATGGACCAACGCGAACGTGTCCAGCAGCTTTGCGAGGACCACGCGGGAGATCTCCGCAGCCTTGCGACCGATCTCGGAGAGCATCGCCAGTGGGATCTGAGCCTGCCCGTGGCGGTGATCGACGCGCGCTCCGAGAGGAGACGGTTCCACATCAGCGCTGTCGGCACCATCGGCAACGTTGTCAGAGTCTCCACAACCATCGACCATCCGTTGATGCAACAGCTGTTCGAACTGATTCAGACCCGGAGTGATGACTCGGCACTGGAGCTGATGCTCAGCGATGCCGTTAACGGTGAGGAGTTTGCAGCGGTGTTCGAGATGTACCGCGAAGAGAGACGCAGTGGCGCACCTCTCTGGAGTGCCTCGGATGCGGCGTCATTCGTTGTCAAATCCAAGGAAGCGTTTGACGACCGGGAGCTTGCCGTCATTGCACTGCTGCCGGGCGATCCCCATGACGTCGTGACGTTTGGAATCCCTCTTGACTATTACGGAGTGGCATCAGGCTGAACCACAGCCTGATGTGCGCTGCGATCAGGGATGCAGATCCACCCGGTGATGGAGACGCATCAGCGCTGCTTCCGCCGCCGAGAGCTCACGTTCGGTCAGCAACCAGCGCTCATTGCCGAACGGCAGGCTCGCCACCTGATCAGACAGTTCCAGCTGCAGCTGCTGGCATCGCTCGGTCAGCGCGGCGCTGAGCTGAAGCAGATGCCTCTGGATCAGACAGGAAGGGGCGGCGATGGTCACAACGGGCCCGGGCGTGGACGGATGGAAGTCTGGCACAGAGCATCAGGTTCCTAGGCTTGAAGAGGTGATCTGTCTCCTGTGCTGAAGCTCCTCTGGGAGATGGCCCCCTGCCTGATCGTGGGAGCACTCATCGGTCGCTGGCGATCACAGTGGATTGCGCCTCTGGCGGTCCCGCTGGTGCGTTTCGGTGTTCCAGTGAGCCTGATGGGACTGCTTCTGCATGGCGGCCTGAACGGATCACTGCTGGGGATGGCGCTGATCTCGGTGACAGCCATCACGCTCATGATGATGATCCTGCACTGGCTGAGTCCTGGCATCGCGTCCCTGGGCCAGCCTGATCTGCAGCTGGGCAGCTGCATCGGTAACACGGCCTACTTCGGGATTCCAGCCACGCTGGCCCTGCTGCCTCCGGAAGCCCTGCCGGTGAGCATCGGCTACGACCTTGGCGCAACCCTGCTGGTCTGGAGCCTGGGGCCTCTCTGGCTGAACCGAGGCAACCGGTCGACCAGCAGACATCACCCCTGGCGCCAACTGCTTGATCACCTGAGTGCCAGCCCGGCGACCAGGGGGCTGCTCGGTGCACTGATCGTGATGGCCACTCCCTGGCATGAAGCAATCCGTGATGCTCTCTGGCTGCCATCGCGCGCCGTGATCGTGCTGGCGCTGGTGGTGGTGGGCATGAGGCTGGGAAACATCGCAGCCAGGAAACTGAAGGGGCCAGCAGTGGATCTCAGTGCTCCGCTGCTCTGCAAGCTTCTGATCTTTCCAGCGCTGATGCTGGTGATCACTCATGCCTTGCCGCTTCCTGGCTATGCCCGTCAGGCACTGGTCCTGCAGGCGGCAGCACCAACAGCGATCTCGGTGCTGCTCATCGCTGAATCCGAACAGCTGAACGCCGCAGGCCCCGCTCAACTGATCCTCAACAGCACGCTGGTGGCTCTGATCAGCGTGCCCCTCTGGGGTCTGCTGCTTGGCCCTCTGAACGGAACACCCTGAATGTGAGATTGAGTCGCGGCGTCTTCACCCGCTTTCTCACAGGCAGACCATGCATCCACAGCCGCTGACAATCAGGATCCATCAGGAGAAGATCGCCGTCCGCCAGAGTGAGATCGCAGCGTGCGCCGCTGAAGCGATGGCGGAACTGCAGGTCGCGGCTTGATCCGAGCGACAGTGAGGCGATCGGAAATGATGCATCGATCTCGGGCTCATCGTCCGCATGCCAGCCCATACGGTCCTGGCCATCGCGGTACAGATTGAACAGGCAGCCGTTGAAGGGTGCGGCGCTCTGCGTTGAGACCATCTCCAGCAGAGGCAGGAACCAGTCCGGCCAGCCCTGACCACGATGCACTGCACCGCTGTAGCGGTAGGACACCTGACGATCGGCCAGAAACCCCGTCAGTCTCGGCACCAGATGCCATCGGCCGTAAACACGGACCTGAGGCTGATCCCAGCTGATGTTCTGCACACAACGATCCATCCAGGCCTGGCTGACTCCTGCGGGCAGCCAGGCTGATCGATGCGTCCAGTTCATGACCTCAACCGCCTGCTCTGCGGCCATCCCACGCATGCCAGAGGATCGCCACTCTGGCGCCTGCACAGGCCTGGTGGCGCATGAAGACGAATAACAGCGTCAACGAAGTTGCCTGCTGCAGCCCATAGATTGCAGAGATGGCAGCACGGATCACGCTGGAAACCTTCCTGAAGCGGGCGAAACAGCGCTTCGGTGAACAGTTCGATTACTCCGGCATCAAATGGCGGAGTTACAAGAGCCCGGTGAAAATCCGCTGCTGCAAACATCCTGTTCAGGAAATCACCATCACCCCTGAACGACATCTCCAGACCACTGGAGGCTGCAAATATTGCCTGCGCGAGCGCAGGGTTGAAGCACTTGAGCGCGAGCTCAACCGAACATCGGCACGGCCTGCAGCTGAGGCACCTCGGTCAACAGCGGCTTCAATCAGAAGCTGAACAGACTCACGTCAATCGACCGGCTCAGCCCTGCAGCTTCTCGAACCAGAAGCCTGCCAGCTGCCAGCTCGACAACAGGAAGATGCCCAGGAACAACCAGTTGAGCCAGGCAGGGCGATCCTTTTTTTCGAACATGCAGGCGCAACCGGAGGTATTCATTCTCACCCAGGAAGGCGTCAGTTCAACGGATGACAACCGACATTGAGCCTTGCCTCAGAAATCATCAACCTGAGACGCTCGCTTGAGATCGTGCATGCCCTCAAGCTGCTGGTGAACCGACCTCAGCTGTCTCTGAATGTGATCGCTCTGGGGCAATCCACTCAGTGATGCAAGCGCATGCTCCAGGTGATGCTTGGCATCGATCAGAAGCCGGCAATCCAGTGTTCCAGGCTCATAGCTCATGCTCAACAGGACTCTCAGACCATTCAGCGACAGATTGACTCCAACAGCTGTGTGAATGACGACAATCTGATCTGTTGATCAGGTCCAAAGCGCACCAGCGGACGCGTCGATCCAGGCCTGGATCAGCCCTGGACCACTTCGACCTGAACAACCTCCACAGGATCGAGGGACTGATCAATCAGGTATCGAAGTGTCCGGTTGCGGACCACTTCGGCCTCCATGGCATTCCAGGCGCCACCGATCACACAGCCCACGAGGGGGATCGTCTTGGTGATCAGGGCTCTCTGCGTCACCCTGCGGCCGAACACACGGGTCAGCACTGCATTGACCGCCTGAAGGCCGCGCCGATTCATGAGTCGCACCACAAATTCACGCGTGGCGGTCTGCGCGGCCTTGAGTCCGAACTCCACACCCAGCTGACTGATCACACTTCCCCCGAGCACGGGGAAAAGCAGCTCATGGCGAGCAGTGTCGGAGTCCAGGAAGCCAGGAATGAGCAGTTCGGCGGCACAGGCTGCAGCGAATAACTGAGCGCGCGTGGTCACGGAAAGATCAGCGAGTGCACCGGCCACGCTGAGCAGAGGGTTGGCCGCCAGACCCATCGCTGCACCTGCGCTGATCACCTGCAGACGCACATCGCTGAAAGCCTGCTCCGCCAGCTGATAGGTCGTGGCTTCCGGGAAGCGTCGCCGCAGCAACAGCACCTCCTGACGGACCTTGCAGACGTCAAAACTGATCACCCAGTCGAGATAGTCAGCAACCGAGCTCAGCGGCAACGCAACCTCCCATCTGGTGGTCTCAACCTATCGGGACTTGTCAACAGCTTCATGCTCAGCGCACGAAGAGCATTTCCCGGTAGGAGGGCAAAGGCCACTGATCGTCGTCGACCAGACACTCCAGATGGTCCACGGCATCACGCAGCTGCAGCAACCTCGGCAACAGCACTCCGGAGCAGTGATTCATCGAGGCGGCAGTGTCGCCGTTGTGCACCTGGTGGAGTTCACCTTCCAGCGCTTTGGCATGGTCATCCATGCGCAGGTGAAGCTCTGCCACCCGGTGCAGAATCCGGTCTTCAACCTGCACACCCATTGACTGCTGCTGCTGCAGGCTGGTCGCCATGCTGCACAGGTGGTTCTGCACTGCGGGGCTGATCTGCGTCCGCACCATCGACAGAGCCACACGTGCCTCGACCTCGATGGCAAGAACGTATTGCTCTCCGTACACCTCGTAACGGCTGTCCAGCTCGACCGGACTGATCACGGCATGGCGCTGAAACAGCTGACGCACGTCATCCCGTTGAAGAACGGGGAGGGCCTCGGCGGTGTTGCGCAGATTTTCCAGACCGCGCTCTTCAGTCGCTTCCCGGTGCCAGGCATCGGAATAACCATCTCCACCGAACACAGCGGCACCGTGCAGATCCATGACCAGCTTGAGCACAGATGCCGCGGCCTGCTCAAGCGTCTGACCTTCAGCCATCTCAGACTCGAGTCGGTCACTGATCCACTCCAGGGAATCGGCCAGCACGGTGTTCATCGCCACCAGCGGACCGGCCACCGACTGACCGGAGCCGACGGCACGAAACTCGAAACGGTTGCCGGTGAAGGCGAACGGCGAGGTGCGATTGCGATCACCTGCATCCTTGGGAAAGTCCGGGAGTGAATCCACACCGATGCGCATCACCCCACCGCTGGAGCTGCCGGTGGACTCACCTCGCTGAATCTGCTGGAACACCTGCTCGAGCTGTTGACCCAGATACACGGAAATAATCGCCGGTGGCGCCTCGTTCGCACCCAGGCGGTGGTCATTGCCGGCCGTGGCGACCACCGCTCGCATCAAGGGGCCATTGCAGTGGACACCACGGATCACCGCGGCACAGAACAGCAGAAACTGAAGGTTGTCATGGGGTGTCTTGCCGGGGTCAAGCAGATTTCCCTGGGTGCTGTTTCCCACCGACCAGTTCACGTGCTTCCCGGAGCCGTTGATGCCGGCGAAAGGCTTCTCATGGAGAAGACAGTTGAATCCATGCCGTCTTGCGGTGCTGCGCAGCACCGTCATGATCAGCTGCTGGTGATCCGTGGCAACGTTGGCGGCCTCATGAACCGGCGCGATCTCGAACTGGCCAGGAGCCACCTCGTTGTGTCTGGTCTTGGCAGGGATTCCTAGCCGGTACAGCTGCTTCTCCACGTCCTGCATGAACACCTGAACCCGTTCGGGGATGGCGCCGAAATAATGATCATCGAACTGCTGACCCTTGGGGGATGGAGCTCCGAACAGCGTGCGCCCGGCCAGCAGCAGATCAGGTCTGAGCGTGG
>CAYWOE010000032.1:0-12108 GCA_964459855.1 uncultured Synechococcus sp.
ACCGCACCCAGCTTGAAAGCGACATCCGGCGTCTCTACGGCACATCACTGTTCAGCGATGTGAAGGTGACTCTGCAGCCGGTCACCGGTGAACCGGGCTTCATCACCATTGTGCTGGGCATCGTCGAGCAGTCCACAGGTTCGCTTTCCGGTGGCCTCGGCTACAGCCAGAGTCAGGGTGTGTTCGGTCAGGTGCAGCTTTCGGACAGCAACCTGTTCGGCCGTGCCTGGGATCTGGCCCTCAACTTCACCTACGGCCAGTTCGGTGGACTTGCCAACCTCACGTTCTCCGACCCCTGGATCAAGGGAGATAACCACCGCACCTCCTTCCGCACCTCACTGTTCCTGAGTCGGGAAGTCCCTCAGGTCTTCCAGAGCCAGGATGACGGTGACATCGTCAGTCTTCGCGATTACGAGAACAACGGTTCCCAGTACGCCTATTCGATCAGTTCCGACAACAACCCTGCTGACAGCCGCTTCAGCAATGTCGGCAAGGCGGGCAACGAATTCCCTGACACCAGCTGGTTTGATTTCGAGGGCGATTCAATCGCGCTGGAGCGCATCGGCGGCAATGTGATCCTCGCGCGACCGCTCAACGGCGGTGACCCGTTCAAGAAGGTGCCCTGGCAGGTGCTGGCCGGATTGAATCTCCAGGCGGTGCGTCCGATCAACTACGCGGGTGATACGCGCCCCTACGGAGTTCCCAACAGAAAGATCAGGAACGACCGCATCGACAACGACGAGATCATCTGTACCGCGTTCAACTGCGCTGATCGGAACACCCTTGCCAGCGTCCGGTTCGCGACCACCTACAGCACGCTGAATGATGGTCGGAACCCCACATCAGGCAATTTCTTCAGCTTCGGCACGGAGCAGTACCTCTCCATCGGAGAGGACTCGCCGACGTTCAACCGCATCCGCACCAGCTACACCCATTTCATCCCCGTCAAATGGCTCAAGCTCGCCAAGGGCTGTCGTCCCAAGGAGGGTGAACCCGAGAACTGTCCTCAGGCCCTGGCTTTTCAGATCAAGGCCGGCACGATCCTCGGTCAGCTGCCCCCCTATGAAGCCTTCTGCATGGGTGGATCCAACTCGGTGCGTGGCTGGTTCGACTGTGATCTCGCCGTTGGTCGCAGCTTTGGTGAAGCCACCATCGAATATCGCTTCCCCATCTTCAGCATCTTCCAGGGCGAAGTGTTCTTTGACGCGGGCACCGATTTCGGCTCCCAGGCCAATGTTCCCGGCAAACCTGGTGAGCTGCTTGACAAACCCGGTTCGGGTGTTTCGCCAGGTGTCGGTGTGATCGTCACCACGCCTGTGGGCCCCCTGCGTCTGGAGGTTGCCAGCCAGAACTTCACCGGTGACTACCGCTTCAATCTGGGCGTCGGCTGGAAATTCTGATGGTCCTCTGGCCTCATGATTACGACGGAGCCTGGACCCTCGAGGGTTCGGCCCGCCGCAGCGGGATCGGCCTGCACAGCGGTCAGCAGGTCTCCGTCACTCTTCAGGCTTCACAGCACCCCGGTGTCTGGGTCAGCTGGCCCTCAGACGGTGTAGAGCCCCTGAAGCTGAAGCCCTCCCAGGTGCGTGACAGTCCGCTCTGCACCACCCTGGAGCTGGGCGAACGGCGACTCGCCACGGTGGAGCATCTGCTGGCTGCCGTTGCCGGTTGCGGTCTCACCCATGTTCATCTCGAGGTGGAGGGAGGCGAGGTGCCTCTTCTGGACGGCTCGGCCCAGGGTTGGGTCGAGGCCATCGCCGAAGCAGGGTTGGCTCCTGCCTCAACGCCGGCCTCGGCAAGGCCGCAGCTGCAGCAGCCGATCGCTCTGCATCGCGGCAGCAGTGTGATCACCGCCACTCCCGCAGAGGAGTTCATGCTGGTTGGCGTGATCGACTTCCCTCAGCCGGCCATCGGTCGTCAGCAGTGTTCACTGGCGCTGACGCCGGAGCGCTTCGTTGCCGAGATCGCACCGGCCCGCACCTTCGGGTTCCGTGAACAGGTGGATCAGCTGCGTGCTGCGGGGCTGATCCAGGGTGGTGCTCTCGACAATGCCCTGGTGTGTGATGGAGACCACTGGCTGAATCCACCCCTGCGCTATCCCGATGAACCGGTGCGCCATAAGCTTCTGGACCTGATCGGTGATCTGGCGCTTGTGGGTTTTCCGCGTGCGCAGGTGCTGGTCTACCGCGGCTCCCATGGTCTGCATACCGACCTGGCGGCTGTCCTGGCCGATCGATCCGACGCTCAGCTCTGAACCGATTTGACTTCCTCCTCCGCCACCGCCGCAGCCCAGCCTCTGCTCACCGCCGAGCAGATCATGGGACTGCTTCCCCACCGCTATCCCTTCGCGCTCGTTGATCGTGTTCTTGAGCATGTGCCTGGGGAAAAAGCGGTGGCGATCAAGAACATCACTCTCAACGAGCCTCAGTTTCAGGGACATTTCCCTGGACGTCCGTTGATGCCGGGTGTGCTGATCGTTGAGGCCATGGCACAGGTGGGTGGTCTGATCGTCACCCAGATGCCTGATCTGCCCAAGGGTCTGTTCGTTTTCGCCGGCATCGACGGCGTGCGTTTCCGGCGTCCGGTGATCCCCGGTGATCAGCTGTTGATCACCTGTGAGCTTCTCAGTCTCAAGCGCAAGCGCTTCGGCAAGGTGAAGGCCGAGGCCACGGTGGATGGTCAGCTGGTCTGTTCCGGCGAGCTCATGTTCTCGCTGGTGGACTGACCATGATGAGTGAACAGCGATCCCCCGCCGTGACTGCTGAGGACCGTCCTCCCCAGATTCATCCGCTTGCGGTGGTCGATTCCCGTGCCGAGCTCGCTACCGGTGTGGTGATCGGTCCCGGTGCCGTTGTGGGATCTGATGTCCGCATCGGAGCCCATACCTGGGTCGGGCCGCATGCGGTGCTCGATGGCCGGCTGATCATCGGTGAACACAACAAGATCTTCCCCGGCGCCTGCCTGGGCCTCGAGCCACAGGATCTCAAGTACAGGGGTGCTCCCACGGAGGTTGTGATCGGCGATCACAACACCATCCGTGAATGTGTGACGATCAACCGGGCCACCGACGACGGTGAGCAGACCCGCATCGGCGATCACAACCTGCTCATGGCCTACTGCCATCTCGGCCACAACTGTCTGCTGGGTAACAGCATCGTGATGTCCAACGGCATCCAGGTGGCGGGCCATGTTGTGATCGAGGACAAGGCCGTGATCGGAGGCTGTCTGGGTATTCACCAGTTCGTGCACATCGGTGGCATGGCCATGGTTGGAGGCATGACGAGGGTTGACAGGGATGTGCCTCCCTACTGTCTGGTCGAAGGTCATCCAGGGCGTGTGCGCGGTCTCAACCGCGTGGGTCTGCGCAGACGGGGGCTCGACCGTAAGGATCAGGGCCAGGAAATCAAGCAGCTGCAGGATGTCTGGTCGCTGCTCTATCGCTCGGATCATGTGATTTCCGAAGGGCTGAGGCTCGCCCGTGAACAGCCACTGATGCCGCTTGCGGATCATCTCTGCACTTTCCTTGAGGGATCGATCAGTCAGGGACGGCGCGGTCCCATGCCGGCTGTCGGTGGTCGCTGATGGTGCGAGTGCTGATCAGCACCGGTGAGGTGTCTGGTGATCTTCAGGGCAGCCTTCTGGTGCAGGCGCTGCATCGGCAGGCTCAACAGAGAGACCTCGATCTGGAGGTGATGGCCCTCGGGGGGCCACGCATGCACGCAGCCGGTGCGGAGCTGCTCGCCGATACGGCACCACTGGGTTCGATCGGACTTCTTGAACACCTTCCTCAGGTCGTGCCGACCTTGAAGCTGCAGTCGCGCGTGAATCGGGAACTGACTGCCAGGCCACCGGATGCCGTGGTGCTGATCGATTACATGGGCGCCAATGTGCGTCTCGGCAAACGCCTGCGCCGCAAGCTGCCACAGGTGCCCATCACCTACTACATCGCACCTCAGGAATGGGCCTGGCGCATGAATGACAGAGGCACGAGCAGTCTCCTGGGGTTCACCGATCGCATCCTTGCCATCTTTCCCGAGGAAGCGTCGTTCTATGCCTCCCATGGCGCGCAGGTCACCTGGGTCGGTCACCCTCTGCTCGACCTTGCCGTTCATCATCCCGATCGTGCTGAGGCCTGTCGGCAGCTCGGTCTTGATCCGCAGGGACGCCTGCTGCTGCTGATGCCCGCATCCCGGCCCCAGGAGCTGCGCTATCTGATGCCTGTGCTTGCGGAGGTGGCGGCACGCCTGCAGGCGCGAGACCCCAGCCTGATGGTGATGGTGCCTGCAGGTCTCGGCCGTTTCGAGCGACAACTCCAGGATGGTCTGCAAGCCGCCGGGGTTCGCGGCCGTGTCATTCCGGCCTCTGATGCGGATGCGCTCAAGCCCTCACTGTTCAGTGCGGCGGATCTGGCTCTGGGCAAGTCAGGGACAGTGAACATCGAGCTCGCTCTTCAGGGGGTGCCCCAGGTGGTGGGGTACCGGGTCAGCCGGATGACGGCATGGGTGGCCCGCAACCTGCTTCGCTTCCATGTGGATCACATCTCGCCTGTGAATCTTCTGCTCAACGAGCGTCTCGTGCCCGAGTTTCTGCAGGAAGACTTCAATGCCGAGAGCCTGGTGAAGCAGGCCATTCCTCTGCTGGAAAGCTCTGAGGCACGCCAGAGGATGCTGAGTGGCTATGAGCGTCTGCGTCAAACGCTGGGAGAACCGGGGGTGACCGATCGCGCCGCCGCCGCCATTCTCGATCAGCTGTCTACCTGAGCTCATCTGTGGTCCGCTTTCTGTTCTCGCTGGTTCTCGGAGCTCTGCTCCTGCTGTCCCCCTCAGCAGCCCTGGCGGCTGAGCAGAGCGCCGTGCTGGCTGGTGGCTGTTTCTGGTGCATGGAGAGTGATCTGGAGAAACTTCCCGGGGTGATCTCCGTGGAGAGCGGCTACAGCGGGGGCAGCGTCTCGCAGCCCACCTACAACCAGGTGAGTTCCGAGACCACCGGGCATCAGGAGGTGGTGGAAGTGCTGTTTGACCCGGAGAAGATCAGTTATTCCAGGCTTCTCCAGTCGTACTGGCGCAATGTCGACCCTCTGGACGGTGACGGTCAGTTCTGCGATCGAGGCGACTCCTACCGGCCGGTGATCTTCACCAGTGGTGAGCAACAGAACAGCGAAGCCCTCGCCAGTCAGTCAGCTGCGGCCAGAGAGCTTGGTGTGTCTGCATCAGCTCTCAAAGTTGAAATCAAGCCTCTTGAAAAGTTCTGGCCCGCCGAGGACTATCACCAGAATTTTGCTCAGCTGAATTCAGTGAAGTACAAGTATTACCGCTGGGCCTGCGGAAGGGATAAGCGCCTGGATGATGTCTGGGGTGACAAGGCGCGTACAGGCGAGACCTGGACGGATTAGGGGTTTGGCCGAAAGCGTCAGGCCCTGAGGACTCAATGATGTGAATCTGAGGAAATTCTGTAGCGATTGTTGCTGTCAGATTTGGTCACTTCGCAGTGAAGGTGCGGGTTTTACGCCATCGACGACACAGAATGGACTGCGTACCATTTCGGGGTGAGTTGTGAAAGGTCTGTATGTATCTGCTGACCATCAAAGACGGTCTCGTGACGCGTCATGTTGGTCCGTACCCCTCTCCGAAGCAGGCCTCCGACGATCTCGAACGGGTGATGGCCAGTTGTTCGGAGCGGGCGCGCTGGCAGATTCATGCGCTTGAGAATCCCCACTCACTCACGATGGTTGCGGCATCCTGACCGGAACGGCTTCATGAGATCGATCAGGATCGTGCTGTCAATCCTGCGCTTCCGAGCCGGCAGCCCTGCGACCGGGGTAACCCCGCAGCAATCCTGATTCGATCATCAGCCCCACTCCTGCGTTGATGACGATCAGGCTGAGTGTGCCGTACCACCACCAGGGGCCACCGTCGCTTCCTGCCAGCTGCAGTGTTCTGCGGCTGACCGCTTCGCCGAACAGGCAGAGACCTGCCGGTAACAGCAGAACACCCAGCTGGGCGCGTACATACCAGCGAAGGGGGCTGGAGGCCATGCACCTTGATCCGTTAAGGATGAATTTAGGCCTCGGCGGTTGAGGCCTGTTTCATCACCCAGTTCACCAGTGTGCGAACGCCGTAGCCGGTGGCACCTGAGGGATTAAGGCCCCGGCCTTTGTCACTCCAGACTGTTCCGGCGATGTCGATGTGGGCCCAGGGAATGCCGGCATCCACGAATTCCTTGAGGAACAGCGCGGCAGTGATCGATCCACCGGGTCGGGGTCCGGTGTTCTTCATGTCGGCAAGCAGCGACTTGAGCCCCTTGCGGTAGGAGCTGTGCATCGGCATGCGCCAGATGCCCTCCCCGGCATCGCTTGCAGCGGCTTCCAGATCACGGGAGAGCGCATCATCAGGGGTCCAGAGTCCGGCGATCTCATCACCGAGTGCCACCACGCAGGCCCCGGTGAGTGTCGCCAGATCAACAATGGCGTCGGGCTTGAGCTTGGAGGCATACACCAGTGCATCGGCAAGGGTGAGCCGTCCCTCCGCATCGGTGTTGTTGATCTCGATCGTGGTGCCGTTGGATGCCGTGACGATGTCACCGGGGTGTACGGCGGAGCCGTTGATCATGTTTTCGCAGGCGGCCACCAGCATGTGAACCTCCACTCCTGCAGGGCGCAGCTCGGCAATGCTGCGCATCGCTCCGAACACAGACGCACTTCCACCCATGTCGAACTTCATCATGTCGATCTGGGCGGCACCGACCTTGAGGTTGTATCCACCGGAATCAAAGGTGAGGCCCTTGCCCACCAGAACCAGTCGCTTCCTGGCGACTCCGCTGGGGCGATAGGTGAGGTGGATGAACTTGGGATCCATGTCTGATCCCTGGCACACCGAGAGGTAGGAGCCCATGCCCCGCTCCTCGCAGTCGGAGCGTTCGAGCACGGTGAGCTCGAGACCATGCTCATGGGCGAGGGCTGCCGCTGTGCGGGCCAGTTCCTCAGGAGTGACGCTGTTGGGCGGTGCCGCCACCAGTTCCCTGGCCAGCTCCACACCGGCGCAGACCGGGTGGACTGTTTCCAGCATCTGATTCAGGTCTGCAGGCCATTGTCCCAGCAACTCCACCTGTTCAGGCCGTTGGCTGGACTCCGGCTTGCTGCGGAAGCGCTGGTCGCTGTACAGCGCCAGTCGAACGGCCTCAGCAGCAGCTGTGGCATCACCTCCGGAGTCTTGCGATCCCCATGGCAGCTGCAGGCCGAGCGAGCCGCCCTGACCCTGTGCGGCGCGGGCGGCGGCGGCGGCGGCCATGCGCAGACCGTCCCGTTCCACAGCCCCGGCCTCTCCCAGGCCCAGCAGAACCAGGGTCGTGCAGTCGCTGCGCAGCAGTTGCACGCTGGCCAGATCGCCGCTCTTGCCTGTAAAGGGCTTCTGCTTCAGCCACTCCTTCAGCTCGATGTTGAAGCGCTGTTCCATCGCCTCCACCAGGCCCTGGGGGTCGTCCTGGGGAATGCCGAGCGCCAGAACGGAACCACTCCAGGCCTCAGGGGTGGCCGGAGAGAGGGAGATTTTCATGGAGAGCCGTTGCCTGAACCGATGCTAGGAGCTGTGCTCAGGCGGCTTGGAACGGCGTGGCCCAGCGATCGCGCGTTTCCTTGTTGAACGGCGGCTGCCAGCGACGGATCAGGGTCTGTTCCAACTGCCGCCTCGCCTTCGTGGCTCTGGGCACATCGCCCCAGAAACGAATGCTCGTGCTGCAGGACAGACCGCAGCATGAACAGGCTTCCTGGTATGCAGATAGGTAGGTCTTGCAATCGTGTTCGCCTTTCCAGCGCCGGTCGGCAGCCACTGTTTCGCCGATATACAGCAGGATCGGATGCTGCAGGCGTTCGGGCCGATCCATCACCCAGTAGAGCGCCGCACCCTGATGAGGGCTCTGCGGCCAGCGCCAGAAACTCAGCGGCAGCGGCTTGAGCGACAGGGGCTGAATGTCGGCCGCTGGGTCGCTGCAGCCGCTGAACAGACAGGCCTGCTCCTGTAATGGAGTTGCCGCCTCGAACAGGGGTTTCTGGAAGCTGTGGACGCGTTCCTGCCAGCTCTGCAACTGCCGCAGATTCAGTGACAACCCGGCTGGTTCATTGTCCAGACCTGTCGATGCGGCCTGATCGAAAAGATTCCCCTGGCGAGGTGCTGCGGGCATGGGGTTCAGCCCCGTGGGGGCAGGCTTGGGCCTGCAGGTCTGGCTCCGAAACGGACACGCCCGATCAGGGCCTCCACCTCCGCTGGTGGCAGGCAAAGCCGTTCCTGCAGATCCGCGAGGTTCTGAAATGGTTCGCGTCTGCGTTCAGCGATCAAGCGTTCCATCCGGTCTTCCGGCCACAGCAGCGAGCTGGCCAGCACTTTGAAACTGTCGGCATTGAGATCCAGCGGTGCCTGTGCCGGCAGCTGGGGTGCGTCCCCATGCCAGCGGAAAATCAGATGAGGTCTCCACTGTTCAGAGAGGGTCTCCGGGAGATCCAGCAGCTGCGCCAGATCCTCCATCCGGCTGAACTGCACCCCGCCCTGCTGCAGTCGCAGCAGCTGGTCCACCATCACCTCGGTGCAGCCAGGCAACTGGCGCCACTGGTCCGCCGTGGCCCTGTTCACATCGATGCACCAGCTGGGAGCGGTCGGTGTCTCGTCCTCCGGCCAGTGGGTTGTGTCTGCTCGCGCCGGATCCCTGGGCAGGTCACCCATGACCTGGAGCACCCTGCGGGCCAGCGGATCGAGCCAGTGCCGGCGGGCCATCGCCGTGTTTCTCCCTTGCAGCCTGGCACGGACCCTAGGTCCAGCGGGGCGGCCTGGTGGGCACCTCAACCAGTCCCTCGCGAAATGCTGTGACCACGGCCATGGTCCGGTCGCGGGCCGGCAACTTGCGCAGCAGGCTGGCGACATGGCTTTTGACCGTGTCGATCGACACCACAAGAGCGTCAGCGATCTCCTGATTGGTCATGCCTCGGCAGAGGCCGCGCAGCACGTCCTCCTCCCTCATGGTGAGGTTCTTGAGCGGCACCTGCTCGCCGCTGCTCCGCAACCTGCTGTGGTGCAGCACGCCACTGATCAGCGGATCGAGATACTGCCCATCGGTGTCTATGGCGGTGAGTGCGGCGGCCACCGTGCCCGTTCCGGTGGCCTGTGCCGAACAGATGCCCTGGCAGCGGGCATCGATGGCATCCAGGATTGTGCGGGGGATCGGGCGCTGAAGCAGCATCAGCACCTTCAGTTCGGGGTTCTCCTGCCTGGCTCGGCGCACCAGACTCGTCCCGCAGCCATTCTCAAGGGTGTCGGTGCAGAGCAACAGGTTGGCGGCGCAGCTCCGCAGCCTCAGCAGGCAGTCGGTTTCGCTGGTGCAGGCCGCCACCAGCGGGCCCTGCCCTTCGAACCACAGCGTCCAGCTGCTGAGCAGAAGGTGGTCGGCGGAGGCGATGGCGGTGCGACTGCGCCTCAGCAGACTGTGACCCTGGCGGGACAGATGCTGCAGGGATGGGATCCGTTCGCTGAGATCCAAGGAGGGGAAAGGCTCGGAGCCATTGCCGCTGACCTGCTCATGTTGACCTGAATCAGGGGGCGTGGATCCGCACTGTTACGGGGCGCTCAAATTGTCCAGAATCACGCCAGTTGATGGGTGGGCCATGGCGTTCTTCGACTCCGACATCGTGCAGGAGGAGGCCAAGCGTCTGTTCGGTGACTACCAGCAGCTGATGCAGCTGGGATCCGATTACGGCAAGTTCGATCGGGAGGGCAAGAAGAAGTTCATCGACACGATGGAGGAGCTGATGGAGCGCTACCGCGTGTTCATGAAGCGTTTCGAGTTGTCGGAGGATTTCCAGGCGAAGCTCACGGTGGAGCAGCTGCGCAGTCAGCTGGGACAGTTCGGGATCACCCCCGAGCAGATGTTCGAGCAGATGCAGGGCACCCTTGAGCGCATGAAGAGTCAGCTGGATCAGCCACCCAGCTGAGGCGGCCCGTACGATTCAGCCCGCAATCGCTTCGCCCGCCCATGGCCTCGACACCGTCTCTGCCGGCCTGGTTGTCACGTGGCATGGCCGATCTGTTTCCAGCTGGAGATGGTGCTGACGCCGATCAGTGTCTGGCTGCTCGGCTGAAGCAGGCTGAAGGAGAGGGCAGGCCTCTGCGCATCAAGCTGGGAATTGATCCCACCGGCAGCAACATTCACCTGGGGCACAGCATTCTGTTCCGCAAACTGCGGGCTTTTCAGGATGCGGGACACACTGCGGTATTGATCATCGGTGACTTCACTGCCCGCATCGGCGACCCCACCGGCAAGAGCGCCACGCGGGTTCAGCTCAGCGCTGAGGAGGTTGAAGCCAATGCCGCGACCTACCTCGCTCAGCTGGGCCAGGGCCAGCGCAAGGAAACGGCACTGCTCGATTTCGAGACCCCCGGTCGCCTTGAGGTGCGCCGCAACAGTGAATGGCTGGCAGGTCTGGATCTGCCCCAGGTCATCAGCCTGCTGGGAACGGCCACCGTGGGACAGATGCTGGCCAAGGATGACTTCTCCAAGCGCTACGGCAGCGGTGCGCCGATCGCCCTGCATGAATTCCTCTATCCGTTGCTTCAGGGCTACGACTCCGTGGCGGTGAATGCTGATGTGGAGCTGGGCGGCACCGATCAGAAGTTCAATGTGGCCATGGGCCGTGATCTGCAGCGTCATTTCGGATCAGGCACCCAGTTCGGCCTGCTGCTGCCGATTCTGGTGGGCCTGGATGGGGTGCAGAAGATGAGCAAAAGTCTTGGTAACACCGTGGGCCTGGAGGAAGATGCACTGTCGATGTACTCCAAGCTGGAGAAGGTCGGCGATGCCGCGATTGATGACTACGTGACCCTTCTGACGGACCTGAATCCGCACGATTTGCCGGACAACGCACGCGAGAAGCAGAAGGCGATGGCTCTGGCGGTGACCGCCAGCCGGCACGGCATCGAGGCAGCTCAAAAAGCCCAGAGCGATGCAGCAACCCTTGTGAGCAGCGGCGGCGATGCCGGCGCCGATGTGCCGGAGGCCTCACTTTCGGCTGTGAATTTTCCAGCCAAGGCGTTCTATCTGCTCAGTGCTGTGGGCATCTGTGCCAGCAGCAGCGAGGCCCGGCGTCAGATCAAAGGCGGCGCCGCCCGCCTGGAAGGAGAAAAGATCACTGATCCGAATCAGGAGTTCGCATCGGCGATGGAACTGGAAGGCAAGGTGCTGCAGCTCGGCAAGAAGACCTTTCGCAGGCTGGTGGGCTGATGGCCATCCACCCCGCCGAACGGATCATCGTGGCCCTCGATGGCATGGCCCCGGATCAGGCCTTGGCCTTCACCGCTCAGCTGCAGGGGTTGCGCTGGGTGAAGGTGGGTCTCGAGCTGTTTGTGCAGGCCGGTCCGCAGGTGGTGGCGCAGCTGCGCGAACAGGGGCTGAGAGTGTTCCTGGATCTGAAGTTCCACGACATCCCGGCGACCATGGCGGGTGCCTGCCGGCGGGCTGCGGCGCTTGGTGCGGAGTTGATCACCGTGCATGCCTGCGCAGGCAGCGAAGCTCTGCAAGCCGCTCAGGCCGCGGCGCTTGATGGTGCCCGGAGTGCCGGTCTGGACAGTCCAACTCTGCTTGCGGTGACGGTGCTCACAAGCTGGGAACAGCAGCGGCTGCAGCAGGAACTCGCCGTTTCGCAGAGTATTGCCGATCGGGTGTCGGCGTTGGCTCAGCTGTCGGCGACTGCCGGCATCGGCGGTTGTGTGTGCTCTCCTCTCGAGGTTGCGACGTTGCGTTCACAGCACCCTGAGCCATTCGCTCTGGTGACACCGGGAATTCGACCGGCTGGGAGTGCTGCGGAGGATCAGGCACGGGTGATGGCTCCTGCTGAAGCGATCGCGGCCGGTGCCAGCCAGCTGGTGATCGGTCGACCGATCACCGGGTCAACGGATCCTGGAACCGCCTTCGCGGCCTGCTGCCGTGAGCTGCTGAGCTGATTCAGGGATTTTCAGCGCAGGGCTTAACCAACCCAAGTTGCTTCAGCGGGTTGTTTTTCTGTGGAGCCTCAGCAATCAGGATTTTCCCCCCACCTGCGGTTCGGTGCCGTTGATCAGTCGCTGGATGTTG
>CAYWOE010000033.1:0-11683 GCA_964459855.1 uncultured Synechococcus sp.
CCTGGAGCAGACACTCACAGCGAAGCTCAGCACCCATGGAGCGAATCTCATCGACTGAGCCCACCCCGGTCAGACGCATGCCTCTTTCCAGCCCTTCGCGCAGGACCTCGAAGCTGCGTGTGAGGCCTGCCTCTCCGCCCGCTCCAAGTCCGGCGACCATGGCCCGGCCGATGCCCACGGCCTGAATCCCATGGCTCAGTGCGATGAGGATGTCGGTGCCGCAGCGGATTCCTCCATCCATCAGGAACGTGAGCCTGGAGTCGCTCAGCTTGGGCATTTCGCTCTGAACCATGTGCAGGGTCGGTGGGACCCGGTCCATCTGACGGCCACCGTGGTTGGACCAGACCACCGCGTCAGCTCCGACGTCCTCGGCACGCTTGGCGTCATCGGCGCAATGCACGCCTTTGATGATGATCGGACGATCCGTTCCCCAGGCTTCGCGGATCCACTCAAAATCTGCCCAGGTCACGGCGGATGATGCGAGCTGGGAACCGATGTCGGTGAAGGGCATCGGTTCACCTTTGTCGTCGATGATGTTCACGAAGCGCATCACCCCCTCATCTCCGAGCAGGTCCGTGAGCCAGGGGAGCCGTGTGGACATCTGGGGCGCCAGCTGCAGTCGCCGCAGGATCCATTGCAGTCGCTCACTGCCGGTGAGCCCCTCCCAGGGATGCAGCGCCTGAAGTGGCTTCATGCGTTCATGCACTCGCCGCTGGCCGGAGACACCCGTGTCGATGGTCAGGAACAGTGCGGTGAAACCCGCCTTCTTGGCCCTGTCGATCGCACGCAGGGCCGTGTCCCGCCCACCGCAGAGATACAGCTGAAACCAGCATTGTTTCGAGGATGCTGCCGCCACCTCCTCCATGCGGGTTCCTGACAGGGTTGAAAGGCCCATCACGGTGCCGAATCTGCCGGCCACGCGCGCGGCCACCGCATCCCCCTTGGGATAAATGGTGCGCAGGCTTCCCACCGGGGAGATGTACCAGGGAACCGCCAGCTCATGACCCAGAACGGTTGTGCTGGTGTCGAGGGTTTCGAAACGGGTTGCACCGCGAACGTTGAGAACCGTCTGTTGAAAGGCCTTGACATTGCCTTTGAGGGTGATCTCCTCATCGGCACCACCCACGAAATATTCAGCAACGATCGGCGGCACCCGCCTGCGCATCAGCCTCCAGAGGTCTTCGGTACACAGTGCATCCCGCAATTCAGAACTGACTGTCATGACCTCGATGCGGTGGCACCAGCTGTTTCAATCAGCGAAGAGTACAAGCGCTGTTGCACGCTGATCGCAGCAGATGGCATGTCGTTTGGAATCCTTATCGACTGCTGTTTCATGCGGAAGGCCGCCCCTTCCCGGTGGAAGAGACGGCCTGCCTCGCTCGTTCGCGCATGGTTTCACCCCGTCACGTCGGCATGAATGGAGGAGGGTGAAGCGACTGACTGCGGCGTCCCTGGGGCCATGACGTCCAGAGGTGTGGCTGATGCGGTTCCGGGGCACCTGTGACGGTGCGTTGGAGTGTCGATCGACGTGGCGCACCTGATGTCTGCCTGTCGAAGGACCAGCCTCACGGATGGGTGGAAACTGTTGGAGCAGGGGGCCAAAAAGTCAGAAGACTTCTTCGATCTGGTTGGGTGGAGTGTCGGCTGTCATCAGCGCCTCCGATCTCGATGCAGTCAGTTTTGATGTCTGCGATTGCAAAGGCAATGAGCATGAAGGCGCATTGCCTCAGCTGGGGTTGAGACCGAGAGTCAGAGCGGCGTGCAAACCGCACGGTTCCCACCGGTCTGATGCCATGGGCCTGCAGCTCCAATCCGCCGACTTCCAGCATGAGGACGGACTCACCTACTGCATCAGGCGTGAGGCACTGGACCAGGACTTCACGATCTTCGTGAAACACGATGGCGACTGGGTCGACTGCGGTCTGGATCAAGCGGTCAAAGACCTCAATTTCGAGGAGTTCAAACGCCTGGGACTGCTGATCAAAAGAATCATGGATGCAGATCGCTGGGTGGCCTAGTCGACTCGCCGCGGTCGGGAGAACCGTCCCTGCCCTGACGGTTCTCCTCCTTTCAGGATGCGGAGGTCAGGAGCAGGCTTGAAACGGTTGAAGAGTTCATGAGAGCGCGGTTCCCGGAGTGAAAACCCCGGGAATTTTTTTGGAGCCCTGGTCTTTTTCTGAACCGGGAAGACGTGCTGAGCTGCTTCTGTTGACGACACGTTCACCCAGAGATTCGTGCAGCTGATCAACAGCGTTGATCCTCATGCTCTTGACGGAGACGTTTAATTAGGGAAACGAATCTCCCTTCCATGATTAAGGGCGCCCTGCACTTTCTGAAGTCGTTGATTGTCGGAAAAGCTGAACAACAGGCTTCCGCTGATCCCTCCCATTCGCTGAAGGAACGCACCATTCAGGTGGTTGAATCGGCAGATCCTGATCCGATTCACAAGGGTCCGCGTGGAGGTCTTTATCGCCTGGATGCCAAGGGCAGGAAGATCTATCTCAGTCAGAACTCGTCGTCGTCGGCCAAACCGCGCCGAGCCAGACGTCGCCGGCAACAGAGCTCAAAAGCATCCTGACTCAACGTCGGCAACGGAACTCCAGCCCGCCCAGCGCCCTGCGCCAGGGTGCATGAGGCCTATTCGCTGCCTGCGATCGTGAGTGTCGCAGTCCTGCGCTGCCGATTGCTCCGGAACACGCCTGAACTGACAATCAGTGCGCCCAGGAATCCCAGAAACTGCACCATCACCACGGAAGGCCCCGATGGCAGGTTGGTGAGCCCTGAAGCAAGCAGGCCAAGCAGTGCACAGCTGCCACCCAGTGCGGCCGAAACAACCACATAGAGAGGAAAGCGGCGGCAGAGCAGTCGGCCGGCGCAGGCCGGAATCACCACGAAGGCGCTGATCAGCAGCACGCCTACCGCCTTGATTGACACCGCCACAACCACGGCGAGCAGAACAATGAAGGCCAGGCGGTGCCAACGGGTCTGCACGCCGACTGCGCCGGCCAGGTCCTGATTGAGAGTGAGCAGCACCTGGGCACGCATGCTCAGGCTCAGATAGATCAGCGCGGCTGCCAGCAACAGAGCGATCACGATCAGATCGAGGGTGCTGACTCCGAGGATGTCTCCGAACAGCAGCTGGCGGATGCCTCCGCGATAGGTCTCCACCAGGCTGAGAAACAGAATCGCCGCCGCCAGAGACGTTGAGTAGACGATGTTCAGCAGCGCATCGGTGGGCAGCGAGCTGCGTTCAACCAGCTGATTCACCAGGATCGCGAAGACCACCGCGAAGGGAATCAGAACCAGGGTGGGATTGACGCCGATCAGAATTCCCAGCGTGATCCCAAGCAGGGCCGAGTGTCCGAGAGCATCACTGAAGAACGACAGCTCCCTGAGCACGGCAACGCTGCCGAGCAAACCACCCAGAGCTCCCGTGAGCAGGCCCCCGACCAGCGCTCGCTGCATGAAGGGTTCGGCCAGCACCAGCCTCAGTGACTGGACGTCAACCATGGCACTGATGGCGGTAAGGCACCACATTCGGCCCATAGAGGTCGATCAGCCGTTCCGGCGTCAGCGTGTGATCCGGGGATCCACTGCAACAGAGACGGCGATTGAGGCAGAGCACCTGGTTGCTGCTGCGGCGCACCATGTCGAGATCGTGGGAGACATGCAGAACGGTCCATCCCTCCTGACGTCTCAATTCGAGCAGCAGCTGCTGGAAGCGTTCATTGGAGGGCACGTCCAGACCGGCCTGCGCTTCATCGAGCACCAGCAACTGACGCGGCCGCACGACGCAGAACGACAGCATCACGCGTTTGAGCTGGCCACCGGACAGCTCACTGAGCAGACGGTTTCTCAGATCGAGGCAGCCGGTCCGTTCCAGAGCCTCTGCGATGGCGTCGCGCCGTTGGCTGCGGTGACGCCACGGCCAGCTGGGGCCGGGAGGGTCGAAGCCGAATCCAACGAACTCGGCCACGGTCAGGGGGAAACGTCCCTGAAGAGAAAGGCTCTGGGGCACGTAGGCGATCTGGGATCGGATCGCGCCGGGCAGGTGGCCGTTGTCCAACAGGGGCTGCCCGAGAATCTGAATGTCACCGGTGGTGCGTGGCAGCAGACCGAGGATGGCGGCGACAAGCGTGCTCTTCCCTGCTCCGTTGGGGCCGACCACAGCGGTCTCGCTCTCACTCTGCAGTTCGAACGAGACCTTCTCAACGGCAAGACGACCTGATCGCTCGACCGACAGATCGTTCACCACCAGAACCGGGCTGTGCATCAAACGTCAGTCCCCGATGGCCTTGATCAGATTGTTGACGTTGGAGCGCATCACTTGGAAGTAGGTGCCCGGGATCCTGGCCGACTCAGCTGAACCCGTCTCAAGGGGATTGAATTCAACGATATTCACACCCAGGTCCTTCGCCAAGGCATTGAAGGAGCGATTGCCCTCCTGGGGTTCGGTCAGCAGGGCCTTGAGACCGGAGGCCTTCACCTGGGTGGCAACGCGCTGAAGATCGGCGGGGCTTGGATTCATCTCAGGCAGATCCACCAGGAACTGCGCCTTGAGGGAATAACGGCTGGCGAAATAGGTGGCGAAATCATGGAACGCCACGAATGTTTTGCCGCTGTATGGCTTCAGCTTGGCTGTGAACTCCGTATTCAGTTCCTTCAGCTTTGCTGTGTAATCAGCGGCGTTGTTTGTGTAACCGTCGCTGCAGCTGGGGTCGGCTGCGATCAGGCCGTCACGGATGTTCTCAACCTGTTCGGCGGCGCGCACGGGATCCAGCCAGACGTGGGGGTCATATTCACCGTGGCTGTGTCCATGCCCATGATCGTGGTGATCATCCTCATGGTGATCACCCTCATGATCATGGTCATCGTGATCATCGTGATGGGCCTCGTCCTGATGACCATCGCCAGCCGCCTTGATGGTGGCGATTCCGCTGCTGGAGTCGATCACCTTCAGATTCTTGTTGTCTGCTGAGCTGATCAGATCATCCAGAAACTCCTCGATCTCGAGCCCGTTCTTGACCAGAACAGCGGCGTTGCTGAGGGCGGCGAGATCGGAGGGTGTGGCCTGAAAGTCATGGGGCCCCAGATTGGGCGGAATCAATGCTGTGACTTCAGCACAATCGCCCGCAACCGCTTCTGTGAACAGCGTGATCGGAAGGAATGTGGTGACCACCTTCAACCCCTTGCTCTGACCAGCGTTGTTGCTGTCAGCGCCTGGAGATCCACAGGCGACCAGCCCCAGCAGAAGAGACATTGCGCCCAGGCGCGAAAACACGGATGCCATACGGTTGTCTGAACCAGGAAAATGGGGTGAAACTCAGAGCACGACTCTGAGCTCATTCTCCAGGAATGATAATCATTCTCGCGAGTGCGGGCCAGGCTCCTTAAATTCTGAATCCGCAGTCGACGAGTAATGCCGTATCAAAAAGTACCCGTCACAATCCTGACCGGCTATCTGGGATCGGGCAAGACAACATTGCTGAACAAAATCCTGAGTGAGGAGCACGGCAAGAAAATTGCTGTGATTGAAAATGAATACGGTGAAGTCGGTATCGATCAGGGACTCGTCATCGATGCGGATGAGGAAGTCTTTGAAATGTCCAACGGCTGCATCTGCTGCACGGTTCGAGGCGATCTGATCAGGGTGCTCGGCAACCTGATGAAGCGGCGCGACAAGTTTGACTACGTGCTGGTGGAAACCACCGGTCTTGCCGATCCGGGACCGGTCGCACAGACGTTTTTCATGGATGATGAAATTCGCTCTGAATTCACTCTCGACGGCATCGTCACGCTGATTGATGCGGCCCATATCGATCAACAACTTGAACGCAGCAATGAAAGTTCCGAACAGGTGGCTTTCGCTGATGTTCTGATCCTCAACAAGTCGGATCTCGTGCAGGAGGATGCACTGGTCAGGCTGGAATCGCGTCTGCGCGAGATGAACACCATGGCCCGGGTCGTTCGCAGCACGAATGCGGATGTGCCGGTCGAAACGGTGCTGAATCTGAGCGCCTTCGATCTCGATCAGATTCTCGAGCGTCGTCCCACGTTTCTTGAACCGGAATATCCCTTTGAGTGGACCGGTGTTTACCAGCTTGAACCCGGTCGTCATCAGATGACGCTCGAGGATGGCCCCGATCCGGCAATGTCACTCGTTGCCATCCCCGGGCAACAGGTTGATGAAGAGGCCCTCAATCAAGGCGCTGAACAATGCGTGCGCCTGTTCGCACTGCCTGCCAGATCGCTCAGGCCCGGTGATTCCATTGCCGCCGATCAGCATCTCAACCTTGAACTGGATGCCTCCGGCAGGAAATCCTTCGGTTTCGAGGTGACCAGCGCGCAGACGATCGGTTTCTATGCCCAGCACACCGCCGAGGAATTTGATCTCAGGATCCTCCCTGAAGGAAGCGATGTTCCCGTGAGCCCGATCAAGGAACGCGTGTGGGTTGCGGAGCATGAACACGACGATGAAGTGGGCTCAATGGCGATTGAGCGAATGGGCAATGTTGATCCCGAGAAACTCAATCAGTGGATCGGCACGCTTCTTGCTGAAAAAGGCGTCGACATCTTCCGCACCAAGGGCTTCATCAGCTACGCCAATGAACCCCGGCGAATTGTTTTCCAGGGTGTTCACATGTTGTTCACCGCTCAGCCGGGTACCGAGTGGGGTGATGAACCGAGGCGCAACCAGCTTGTGTTCATCGGCCGTAATCTCGACGAGGAGCAGATGCGCAAGGATTTCGATCAATGCCTGATCTGAAGGCCTTCGCCCCTCAGGGCATGCTCCATGAGGGCTGGACCGCCCAGGTTGATGACTATGCGCTCGACTGCGGCTGGACCGATGGCGGCAGGCATCTTCTGGTCGCTGATGTCGCCGGTGGTCTTTCCCTGTTCGCCGGCAACAGCGGCGAACTGATCTGGCGGAAGCAGGATCTGCATCAGGGGGGGGTGCTGGCGCTGGCGATTCACCCGAACGGCGATCGTTTCGCCACCTCGGGCCAGGACGGCTCCGTGCAGATCTGGACCTCCGAACAGGGGGAACTGATGCATTCCCTCCAACCCGGGAAAGCCTGGGTCGAGCATCTGGCCTGGTCAAGGGATGGCCATCTGCTGGCGGTTGCCGCGTCCAGAACCGTTCACATCTACAGGGACGACGGCAGTGAGCGCTGGCGCACCGAGGAACACCCCAGCACGGTCAGCGCCATCTCCTGGTCGAAGCCGGATGAGCTGGCCACATCCTGCTACGGGCAGGTCGCCTTCTATGACATCACCCGGCAGCAGCTCGGTCAGAAACTGCAGTGGCAGGGATCGCTGGTCTCGATGGAGCTGAGCCCCGGCGGCGACATCGTGGCCTGCGGCAGTCAGGACAATTCCGTGCATTTCTGGCGTCGATCCACCGGCCTCGATGCGGAGATGACCGGCTACTCGGGCAAGCCCAGTCAGCTGGCGTTTGACCAGAGCGGCCGGTTTCTCGCCACCGGCGGCAGCGAGCAGATCATCGTCTGGAATTTCCAGGGAGAGGGTCCGGAGGGTTCACTGCCCGGTCAGCTGGTCCTGCATCCAGAACCGATTTCAACGCTGGCCTTTGCCAATGAGGGGCTGATCCTGGCGTCGGGCTCTCGCGATGGTTCGGTGTTCGTCTGGCTCCTCGATCAGAACGGTGACGGCAATCCCCTCGGAGGCGCATTCACCGGCGAACGCATCAGTGCAGTGAGCTGGCATCCGGATGACACCGCTGTGGCGGCGGTCGACGCCAACGGGGGCGTTGCTGTCTGGCCCTTCAAAATTCGTGGGTGATGATCGCGGTTGGCAGTCACAGCCGTGATTGAAGTGAGCACCAGTGAAACGACCTCGTCGGGGGCAGGGCATGTTTGAAATTGCTCAGCCCATCCAGCGCAGCAGGGCCCGCCAGCTGCTGGGCCGGGAGTTTCACATCGCAGCGAGAAAGGTCAACTGGTTCACGGGCGGGCGCAGATGGGCCGCTCGCTCGGATGCTCCGCAGACCAGCCACTCGAAATTCAGGCATCAGTCGCTGATCCTGCGCCCGCTGCGCGGGGTGGATCTGCAGCTTCAGCACAACAAGCGCAGAAATCTGGAGCTGGCCATCGCCAGGATGGAGGGTGTGGTGATCCGTCCCGGCGAAACCTTCTCCGTGTGGAAACTGGTGGGACGTCCCACGCGCCGAAAGGGTTATCTGGACGGTCTGGTTCTGAAGCAGGGGACGATCTCCAGGGGCCCGGGAGGAGGTCTGTGCCAGCTGGGCAATCTGCTGTTCTGGATCGCAGGGCACAGCCCACTGACGATCACGGAGCGCTGGAGGCACGGATTCGATGTGTTCCCCGACGTGAACCGATCCATACCCTTCGGCGCAGGCGCAACACTGGCGTACAACTACGTCGACCTGCAGTTGACGAACCAGACGCCGTATTGCTTTCGCATTCAGCTCTGGCTGGATGACACGCATCTGCAGGGTGAACTCCTGTGTGACACGGATTACCCGTTCACCTACAGCCTGGAGGAGCGTCATCACCGGATCAAGCAACAGGTCTGGGGTGGCTACTCCAGACACAATCAGATTGTTCAGATCCGACGCAACAGTGATGGATCCTGCTCGGAGACGCTGCTGGTGGAGAACCACGCTCTGATGATGTACGAGCCCCTGCTGACCGCCGCTTGATCAGGGCGGCTGCCGTGGCTAGCGAGTGAGTGTCGCGAATCTCTGGCCATGGACTGGATGCTGCTGCTGTTGATCGTCGCCTCCCATCTGGCCAGTGCGTTTCTGGCCGCGACGATCGCCCGTCAGAAGGCCCGCAACAGCCGGTCGTGGTTCATCGCCGGTCTTCTGTTCGGACTGCTGGGCCTGATCGGGGCTGCAGGAATTCCTGATCGTCACCAGATCGTCTACCTGCGTCACCTGGCGGTGGCAAAGGGGTACCGACACCGTCATGGATCCGATGATCAGGGCGGCGGCAACGGACCAGGCCGCTGATCAGCTGAAGCTCGCCGGCCCTGATGCATTCGGCTTGCAGCGTTGTAACGGCTACCGACCACTCATCATGGTGTGTCCGGTTCCGAGGATCGGTCGCTGATCGCACAGTGCCGTCAGCGCCGACGCGCTGTCATGCATCCATCTGATCAGATGCAATGGGCTCCGCCTTCCCTGTTCAAAACAGCTCAGCCGTTCGCTCATGCGCTGCTGAGGCTGCCGACCCGGAGAGACGACGACTGCCGGATTTTCCGGGTGTGTCTTTCGCTGATCAGTGTCCGTTGTCCGTCCGGCAGACCGTGTCGCTTCACGCCTATCAAGGTGGCGTCACTCAGGTTGTGCAGGTGCCGCCGTCAGACGTGCGCAGGAAGTCTCTGGAGCTGCGGCGCATGGGTTGGACCGTCATCCGAACGGACGCTGCTGCTTGATCGCTCCCCTGCATGGGGCAATCCGGCGTCAGCGTGGATCAAGCTGTCAATCGTCCCTGGTCTCGCAACATGAAACCGCTTCCGCTTTTTGGCGCCCTGCTGCTTTCAGCGTCTCCGGTTGCTGCTGAAAACCTTGTTTATCTGAAATGCAGGAACCAGATGACGCTTACCTCCACTGAGATCAAGACGGGAAAGCTGATCAATGAGAAAGAGACCAGGGAGGAGTTGCTCTACCTGAAGATTGACCCTGTTGGCAATCGGTTCATGACATTCAATCCTTCCTCGGAAAAGCAAAACAATCAATGGGACGAGGCGGCCATCTCCGGTGGCAGGTTGAGCGCGAAAATTGCTGAAGACAATGATGCTTTGAATGTTGAGGGAGAGTTGGAAGTTGAGTTTCAGCCTGCGGGAAAACTGAGATCCCAGGTTTCAGCGATTGCTTTTGGAATGATTTCATCCGAGATTGAAATCACGGGTGACTGCATGGCCGTGGATGAGTCTGTGTTTGATGCTGCTCAGGACCTATCGGATGACAACTGATGTGAATCAGCCTGTGGGCAGACATGCTCCCTGCACTGAGAATTGCTCGGCACAATGTCAGTGGCGCACGGCTACAACCTGAGCGAAGTCCTGGATCCCTGCACGGGGTGATGCAAGCCATCCGCCGGTTTCAGCTGAATCATTGGACGCTGCAGTTGGTGGACTCGCGCCGCATTTCAGCAGCGCCCGGTGATTTGCTGGAGTGATCGACCCCGGCCTGCCCTTGGACCCATTGCTGATTGCGGCACTGCTGTCGGTGGCCAGTGCCTTTGCCGCCTGCGCCGGTCTGTTGATCCTCCAGCTCGGGCTGCAACGGGTGTTTTCGATTGCGCCCTCTCTCGCATCAGCGCCGCGGGGTGACTTGCCGGACACCTCGCTGTGCGTGGTGATCCCCGCTTACAACGAGGCGGACAACATCGGACCCTGTCTCGCCAGCGTGCTCGCCAGTGATCCGCCCTGCCGTGACTGGCAGGTGCTGGTGGTGGATGACGAATCGTCGGATGCGACCGCCGAACGCGTGACGACCCTGCTCAACGATCGCAGCGCCAGCGATCCCCCCTGCCGGCTGCTCAGCGCCGGTGCTCGCCCCTCCGCTGAGCGCTGGGTGGGCAAGAACTGGGCCTGCAGCCGCGCGATGGAGGAGGTGATCAGCAGCTGGGTGCTGTTCATCGATGCCGATGTGCGCCTGCGGCCCGAGGCCCTGCGCCGAGCTCTGGCCCAGGCCAGCCGGGAGCGGGCTGATCTGTTCAGTCTGGCGCCGCGACTGGGTTGCGGCTGCCTGGCGGAATGGATGGTGCAGCCGATCATGGCCAGTCTGCTGGGTCTGGGATTCCCGATCGAAGCCACGAATGATCCTTCATCGGAGGTGGCGTTCGCGGCCGGCCCGTTCATGCTGTTCCGTCGCAGTGCCTACGAGAGCGTGGGCGGTCATCGGGCTCTGGCCGGCGAGGTGGTGGAGGATCTGGCCCTGGCCAGGGCCATCAAGGGTGCCGGCTTCCGGCTCCGCTACCTGCTGGGACTGGATGCCGTGGATCTGCGCATGTATGCCGATCTGCCCTCGCTCTGGGAAGGCTGGACCAAGAACTGGCTCATTGGACTGGACCGCGATGTGAGCAGGGCACTCGGTGCCGCCGGGGTGGTGGTGCTGATGTTCAGCGTTCCCTGGCTGCAGTTCCCGGCTGCCGTGCTGCTGCTGTTGCTGCTGCCTCAGCTCTCGTTCTGGTGGCTGCTGCTGCTGGGTCTGTCGTTGCTGGCGATCGCGCAGCAGCTGCTGCTGCGTTTCTGGCAGCGGCGCCGTTTTGATGTGCCGCTCACCAACTGGTGGCTGATGGGTGCCGGCGGTCTGTTGCTGGGAGCGATCGGGCCGGTGTCGGTCTGGCGCACGCTCACCGGCCGCGGCTGGACCTGGAAGGGGCGTCAGCTGGCCTGATCAGATCTCATCATCGAGCACCTGCGCCGGAGTCTGATCGGGCTCACCGGCCTTTCTGCTCTCCGCCTGCCAGGCATCCAGCACCTCGGGGAAGTGCTCCTCGATGCAGTTGTCACAGATGCCATGGGAGAAGCTCAGCGTGCTGCGCCGGGACAGATACTGATCGAGATGCACCCAGTCCCCTCGCTCGTCCTTGGCTTTGCGGCAGTAGCTGCAGGTGGAGATGATTCCCGAAGGCTTGCTTTCCAGGCAGAACGAATCAAGCAGATTGATCGAGCGTTTTCTCAGATCCAG
>CAYWOE010000034.1:0-11244 GCA_964459855.1 uncultured Synechococcus sp.
TATGCCGAGCTCGAACATTTCCTGCAGTGTGTGAGAGGACGGGAGACACCTGCAGTGGACGGTCAGCAGGCTTCACGGGCCCTGCGACTGGCTGATCTGATTGAGCAGGCCGTGGAACAGCCCGGAGTGGGTGTTCCGATCGATACCCCAATCTGATCGGGATCAGCCCAGTCCCTCCTGAGCGGCGAGTTCCCGCAGGGCTTCGATCTGCCACTGTCTGCATTCGGCCGGGGACGATCGATAGAACTGATCCCAGGCAGCAGCTTTGTGCTGCGCATAGTCCGCTGTGTTCTGTTGCGGGTGGCGAATCCTCCAGCCAACCCTCACGGCGTGGCCGATCACCACATCGAGAGCGATGTCGTCGTCGAAGCGCATGTCCGGATTGGCGGTGGCAAAGGCCATGAGTGAAAGCAGGCTTTCCGTGCAGAGCTGCCGGTATTCCGGAGCTCCAATGCGACTCAGCAGATGCTCCACCTGAATGGCGAAGTTGCGTTCTCCAGGCGTCTTCTCCAGAAGCAAGGCGCTGGTCAGGCGGTTGCGGCGCTCCAGCTTGTCGCCGATCACCAGCCCACGGCAGTGTTGAAGCAGCGACCAGATCCCTGCATAGAACTCCTTGGGTACCTGCTGCAGCGAACCCAGGCGGATCCGGTGCTGAAGCCAGTCACCGCCACTGGGGCTTTCATCCAGGGGTTCAGGGATGTTCCACTGCACCTTGCCGCTCAGGTGCAGCAGTTCCCTGCGCTGCAGGGCCGCTCTGGCATGGTCGACGTCAGCAAGCACGGTCCTCAGCCTCAGGCCGATGCGATGGGGTGGTTCATCACACAGGGCCTCGAACGCTTCGTCCTGGCTGCACTGCCGCTCGGCGGCCAGCTCGGAGGTCAGCAGGAGCAGCAGCTGGCCCAGCTGGACGGTCAGTGAGCCGCTGATCATGGCCGGTTCGCGTCTGGCGATGCCATCGAGGGCCAGCAGCAACTCCTGCTGGAGCACCCTTTCGCGGCCATCGCTGCCACAGGTTCGCTCGATCAGTGCTGCGATCGACTGACTGGAGACAGGACTGGTCAGTCGTGAGTCGCTGCTGTAGTTCCTGCCCACGACAATCTGTTTCTGACGACTCAGCAGATCGGTGACGGCGTCCTCCAGCTGAGGATGAATCAGACCCATGGCGCCGGAGCAGCGTCTTGCCACGTTCCAGTCCTCCTGGTGGAGGCCGCGGCGGTAGATCTCCTGCAGCAACGTGGCCAGTTCAACAGGGGTTCCCCTGGGTCCGCTGAGGATGGCCTGCCTGCCGAGACGTTGAGTCAGCAGCTCCAGAACCTCAGCCTGTTCCCTGAGTGAATGGCTGCTCCAGAGCCTCTGCCGGAGTTCTTCGAGGGGGATGTCATCCAGTTCCTGCTCCTGAGCTGCGGTGAGATCGCTCAGATCGGTGGATGCCTGCAGCAGCTCAGCGGCCTGTCCTGTCGGATCAGATTTGCTGGTTTCGAGGTCCTGATCGGGCAGCGTCAACCACTGGGCTCTGCTTGCAAGAACCTCAAGATCAGCAAACTTCACAGCGACTCCCTCAATGCTGCCGCTCTGAAGACACTGGGTGAGTTCAAGCAGCAGAGTCTGATCGCCTTCAAGCAGTGCCGTCTGCACCGGGATCAGCAGCAGCGGTGCACCCTGTCCCTGCCAGTGGCGCTGAAGCAGATGCAACTCGTTGACAACGCTCTCCACCAGCTGTCGAGGGTCATGGCTGAGAAAGAATGTGCCCTCCTCCAGCACTGCCGGCAGAAAAGCCAGCTGTTGGCCGCCCTGGCGATAGAGCCGAGCGGTGACTGCCGTTTCCGGCCTCAGCGGCGGGTGGCCGCTGAGGCCCAGCGCTGGATCTCTGCCCACGTTCTCAAGTCGCTCGCGCAGAACGTCGGATGGCAGCACCGACAGGTCCGAGGATTCCGGCTCGCTTGCCGGCAACCCAAGCGCCCGCAGTTGCCTCGCGACTGATTCATTCTCTGGAACCAGTGACACCAGCACGGTGTCTGCTCCCAGCTTTGCGGGCAGGCGCCGCTCGCACGGGTCAAGGTCCTCCGCCCTGATCAGCCCATCCAGAAGCATTTCCCCAATCCAGGCAAGGCTCTGAGTCCACAGCAGCGGCAGATTGTCATTGGCGCTGCGCCGCTGGCTTCCAGGCTGCCGCCGTTCAAGCTCCAGCAGTTCCGCCGGGACGAGATACAGCTCGGGGAACAGTTTCTCTCCATCGCGCTCCACCTGCAGAGCCTGAAGACGTTCCCGCCATTGGCCGGCGTCGTCCCAGCGCTGCTCGAAACAGGCGGTGACCAGTTCGTAGGCCAGGAAAAGCGGCCACTCCGATTCGATCCCCTCAAAGGTGGCCAGCTCCTCACGTTCGTAGTGCAGCCGGCTGATGTCCTCCACCACTGTCTGGTGACCATCTCTGCGGAAGCGTTTGTATCCATAGGGACCACCCAGCTCGCGCCTGATCCGCCTGTTGGTGCGTTCCACAAGGGCTCGATCCTCCACTGCCCATGCGGGGTAGCCGATCACCGAGAGGCAGGCGCTGTCGACTTCCTTGCTCGCCGACTCGCGCGGCAGAAGGCCTGTGAGGGCTCGCCTGAGGCGCACCACAGCACCGTGAGGGATCAGCACCTGCATGCTTCCGTCTCCGTGGGAGGCGAACAGGTCAACCCCGTCCAGCGCTTCCAGCGCGGCCTTCGCCATGCCGATGGAACTGGCGTTGCGTTCCGGCAGTCCATGATTGCCCTTGTCGCCTCGTTCCCAGATCCCGTAATCGGGTATGCGATAAGCCCTGGCCACGTAGTACACCAGGTTCTGAACGAAGCAGGCCTCATGACCGTTGTGGATGACGGCCAGGCCAGCGGCGCTCAACTGCGCCAGCTGCAAGAGGAACAGTGAGGTGGCATCCAGCTGCAGATGCCCCCAGCCATCGTCCGGAACCACGGGTTCACCGCTGCAACTGTCGTACTTCGCATGCAGCGCATCCAGTGGATCCAGGCTGCTTTTGAAGCGCTCCACTTTCCCGGACTGACGCATCATGGCCTTCAGCAGGCCGCGCATCAGGTCGACAACACGCTGCTCCAGCTCCCAGCTGCGTTGACAGGCACCCTTCAGGCTGCGGTGGGCGATGCCCAGAGCCCAGACGCACTGAATTGAATAGATGCAGTCGCGAACCCAGGCATCGCCGTAATTGCCATGCACGGTATGGGCCGTGCTTGCCGGCAGCAGTCCGCTGATCGGGTGTTGTCGCTGCAGCACGACATGCTCGATCGAATGATCGAGCTGCATCAGTCGCTGCTCCTTCAGCTGACGCTCCTCCAGGGTCGGCTGCGACAGGACCATGGCGTCTAACACGACCGCATCTAGATTCTCTCCTGTTGCGGTGACGGGGATGGAAGCACTGACGACCGGTCCGCGAGATCAACGTCGTTGCTTCGTTCTCGACGTTCCTGTCGATGCCTGCAGGGATGTGACGGCCTCAGCGATCGGGCTGCATGCCGATGGTGGTGGTCAGATCGTCACGCTCAATGCGGAGATGACGATGACGGCCCGCCGCAATGCTGATCTTGGTGCGGTGATCCGCGCTGCCACTCTCGTGGTTCCTGATGGAGCAGGTGTCGTCTGGGCACTCTCTCGGCAGGGAATCAGGGTGCGGCGAAGCCCGGGAATCGAGCTTGCCTGGTCGTTGCTCAGTTACGCAGCCGCTCATGGATGGCGCGTGGCCCTTGTTGGCGCATCCCCTGAAGTGATGGAAAAACTGTGCGATCGCCTTGCCCTGCAGTTCCCTGCGCTGCAACTGGACTTTGCAGAGCATGGATATCAGGAGGCCTCTGCCTGGCCGGAACTCGAGACCCGATTGCGAAGCATCAGCCCAGATCTGGTTCTGGTGGCTCTGGGTGTTCCTCTTCAGGAGATCTGGATTCAGAGAATGCGGGATCAGCTCCCCGGCCTTTGGATGGGTGTCGGCGGCAGTTTTGATGTTTGGTCAGGTCTGAAACAGCGTGCACCCGGCTGGACAAGCCGTCTGCAGCTCGAGTGGCTCTACAGGTTGTTGCAGGATCCAAGTCGATGGAGGCGTTATCTCGTCTTGCCTCAGTTCGCCTGGTCCGTGCTGCGCAGCGGTGATGGTCGTCGCTGAGGGATTCAGCGGAAACCCACGGATGCCTGCCACACGAATGCGAGTAACAGGAAGAACAGGGGAATGATCGGCAGGATGTCGATCAGTGGGCCGAAAGCCTGATAGGCCTCCGGTAGTTGAGCCAGCAGATCGAGGGAGTAAGCGGCCATCCCGGCGAAACAAGATCAGTGATCGGACGCTACCACGTGTGGTGGGCCCGGGAGTCCTCTTCCCAGGGAGCGAAATCCTCTGAAAAACTGCCGTCCTGGATCGCCTGGCCCATGGCGGTTGTGAATCGGATCAGGTGGGTGAGGTTGTGCAGGCTGAGCAGGGTCAGGCCGAGCAGCTCGTCGCTGCGGATCAGGTGATGCAGATAGGACCGGCTGTGCTGACGGCAGGCCTGACAGGAACAGCTCGGATCCAGCGGCGAGTGGTCGTGTCGGAAACGGGCGTTGCGCAGATTCCAGCGTTCACCACCGACGAGGGCTGTGCCGTGCCGGCCAAGCCGGGTCGGCAGGACGCAGTCAAAAAGATCGATGCCGTTGGCCACGGCAACGCTCATTTCTCGCAAGGTGCCGATTCCCATCAGATAACGGGGGCGATCAGCCGGCAGCAGTGGAGTGACCTGGCGCACGATCCTGTGCATCTCCTCCACGGGCTCGCCCACGCTGACCCCACCGATGGCGATTCCCGGAAGCCCGAAGCCTGCGACCGCCCGGGCACTGGCCTCACGCAGGTGTGGGAAGCAGCCTCCCTGAACAATGCCGAAAAGCGCCTGATCGCTCTTTTGATGAGCGCTTACACAGCGTTCCAGCCAGGCGTGGGTTCGACGACTGGCTTCCTCCACATCGTTTTCGGTTGCCGGGTAAGGGGGGCATTGATCGAAGGCCATGGCCACGTCCGCCCCCAGAGCCATCTGAATCTCCATCGATCGCTCCGGGGTGAGCAGGATGCGACTGCCGTTGCGTGGATTGCGGAAATCCACGCCCTGGTCATCGATGCGGTTGAGGTCGCCGAGACTGAACACCTGAAATCCGCCGGAATCGGTGAGCATCGGTCCGTTCCAGCCCATGAATCGATGCAGGCCACCTGCGGCTTTGACGATCTCCTCGCCCGGTTGCAGATGCAGGTGATAAGTGTTCGACAGCACCATCTGAGCGCCCGTCGTCGCCAGCTGATCCGTGCTGACACCCTTGACGGTGGCAAGGGTGCCAACGGGCATGAATCGCGGAGTGTCGACTGTCCCGTGGGGGGTTGAGAACACTCCTCGGCGCGCTTTCGTCCGCGAGCAGTGAGCGCTGATGCTGAAGTCGAACACGCGCACCTCCCTCAACCTCTGACCCTACGGTGAGTGAACTCCCTGATCTGCGCTGCTCTGCGGTCTGCCCCTCCCTCCTGGTTGCGTGATCTGGCCGGTGCCTGGGTGTTCTATTCGGTGCTGCCCGGCTGGCCTTGGCCAGCACCCCGTTTCGTCCGCATCGCCCGCTTCGCTCCCTGGATCGGCGCAGTCATTGGCGGTCTGGCGGCAGCCTTGTGGCTTCTGCTCAGTGCTCTGAACTGGCAGCCTGCTGCGCTGGCTCCAGTGGCTCTGGCCCTTGAGCTCTGGCTCACAGGAGGATTGCACCTTGATGGCCTGATGGATACCGCCGATGGACTTGCGGCGGGGAATGGCCGCTGTCTGGAGGCGATGGATGACAGTCGTGTCGGAGCCAGTGGTGTGCAGGCCCTGGTGATCGTGCTGCTGCTCCAGTTCTCAGCACTGGTGCAGCTGGATGGGTTGGCTCCCGCGGCACTTGTGACTTCGGCGATTTTCGCGAGGGTTTCTCCGCTCTGGGCCATGGGGCGCTTTCGCTACCTGCGCAGTGATGGCACAGCGTCTTTCCATCGCAGCAACTGGTGCGGCTGGCGGGAAGGTCTTCCCACACTGCTGTTGTTGACGCTTGTTGCGCTGCTTCTGTTCTGGCTTCAGCCAGAGAAGCTGGCGGCTCTGGCCGGGGTCGTCTTGCTCGGAACTCTGTCCGCCCTGATTCCGGCCGAGTGGCTGGGCAGGCATCTTGGCGGCCATACCGGTGACAGCTACGGCGCCACTCTGATGATCTGCGAAACACTCACGCTCATGGGTTCTGCCTTGCTTGCTCCCGTTCTGTTGGCGGCAGCTTGAGCAGGAAGGCGTTGCCCTGTGCAGGCAGGCTCGAATCCAGGCTGCTGGGTTCGGTGACCAGTTCCAGTGATCCGCCACGGTTTTCGGCCAGGCGACGGGCGAGCGACAGGCCCAGTCCTGAGCCGGGGCGGTCGAGGCTGCTGCTGCCACGCTCTCCTTGCTGAAAGATGAGCCCCTGTTCTGCAACGGGGATGCTGGGGCCTGCGTCCCAGACACAGATCGCATGGTTGAGAAGCTTCAGGCCCAGAGCGCATCCAGGCGGGCTGTAGCGGAAGGCGTTTTCCAGAAGATTGGCCACGATCTCAGCCATCACGGCATCAGCTGCCGGGCGGGCGGTCCTGGTCCAGTCGGCCCATTGCTCAGGGCCCTTCCAAGGCCTGTTCTGCAGTGTCGCTGTTGCCGATGCTCTTTGAATCAGCGGTGTGAGCAGCTCAGCCACGGTGAGGTCGGGAGCATCCGCGGGAACGGGTGGCAGCAGCAGAGGTGTGGAGGCATCCGCTTCCAGTCTGAGGTCGCCCCGGCCGATCCTGTCGAGCGACTGGAGATAGCGGTCCAGCTGATCCTGTTCCTGAATCAGGCTTTCCACCAGTGAGCGCTGCTGATCCTCAGGGCCGATGCGCCGCAGCAGCAGTTGGGCATAGGTGCGCAGGGCTGTCAGGGGGTTGCGCAGCTGATGCACCACCAGATTCAACTGCTGGCGCTGCTGGTCGAGCTGGTTGTGGAGTCGTCGACTGTCCTGTTCAAGACCAAGGATGCACGCAAGTGTTTCTGCGCAGATCTGGAGGCGAGGGTCATGCCTGACGGGTTTGCCTGGAAGCGGTCGTTGTTCCGCACGCAGCACACCGAGCAGCAGGCTTTCGTGCCGCAGCGGGTACCAGCGACGCTCCTGGGCCACGCTGCGCAGGCTGGGATCCTCTGTGATGGCTGGTGGCAGTGCGGAATCGCGAGGCCACTGAGCAACAAGCGTCAGGGTTGGTGTTGAGCCCTGGTCGCGATCGGTGACATACAGGGCAAGACGGGCCATGGACGTGTCGACCGCCAGAGATTCCAGCTGCTGCTGTGCCAGCTCTAGGAACCGATCGGACAGTTGCATCAGCCGAGCTGCCTCACTGAATACAGACGGGCGTGCGGTGCTGCATCTGGACTGCTTGCCAAATTGAGAAAAAGTCTTAAGATTGGAGATGCGACAGACAGCATGCCCCTTGGGAGGTCGTGCCGCTTCGTTGCTCCGATTGAGGTTGCACTTTCCGTGCCACCAAGGTTACAGCAGAGGTTGATGAATCCCCTGTTGACGTCGACTTTTCGTCGTTGTGAGCAATGGAGTGTGTCCAATTGCGAGCCGGCCTTCACCGGATTTCCGCAGTCCGAACGCTGATGACCGGATGCCCCTCAACGAAGGCGCATCAAGGCATGCATTGACCAACGGCTCTGTCCAACAGCTCCCTTCAGTCCACCTCTCAGCTCCCGTCTGCGGGAGACAACCCTATGTCTAAGAAGCGCAAGCGGATCAGCCGCCGCCGTCTTGCCGGTCAGCGTGTTCTGGCCCACGTTCCCACGTTCCATCTGGAAACCGGCGAACACAAGCCTGTCACAGCGGCTCGCCGTTTCATTGCCGAGGGTGGTCTCGTTCCCCCTGCCTTGCTGAATGTGCGCCGCAACGAGCACACCACCGATCGTTTCTTCTGGGGGGAAAAGGGTCTGTTCAGTGCACAGTATGCGGAAGAGAATCACTTCCTCTTCCCTTCGCTGCGCACCATCGTTGACAGCGTCGGAGAAGAGGTGATCTTTGAAGGCCTCGAGCTCTCATCTGACGACTGGGAGGAAATGGAAGAGTACGAATACGCCTTCGTCTGATTCAGTCGCATCGTGGTCCTGGCAGGGTCATCCCAGCCAGGATCTGATCGCTTCAGCCATTGCGCTCTGAGCTTCCTCCGGAATGGTGTGACCTCCGGAGAAGGTGCGCATCCGGCATGTGTTTGAACCCGGCTTGAGCAGCTTGAAAAGCCTTTCTGCCGCTGCGGCCGGAACGACGTCGTCATCGCTGCCGTGGAGCAGCAGCACCGGCGGACGTGTCGTGGGCGGTTGCCACTCTGGATGTGGGTAGGCACTGCAGCCGATCACGCCTGCCAGCGGCAGGCTGCACCCCACGTGCAGGGCCATGGCACCTCCCTGGGAAAAACCGATCAGAATCGTCTTGGAGAGAGGAATGGTCTCGAGATCGAGTTCTTCAATGCGGCTGCGCAAGTGGCTGACCGCTGCGGGCACGGCCCGCCAGTCCGCAGGGAACAGTCCATACCATTGTTTGCCCTGTCCACCTGGATGAGGCTGGGGCGCCTGCAGTCCGACGCAATCCACAGGAATTGCCAGTGCGCTCGCCAGTTCATCCCCAAGGGGCATCAGATCCCCAGCATCCGCCCCCCATCCGTGCAGAAGCACCAGGCGTATGCGTCCCGGTTCCGGACCGGTGTGAATCACTGAATCAGACATCCGGTCGTTGACCTGCTGCTGCGTAGGTTGGCGGAAGGTCTTCTTCCTGTCCTGCTGCCATGGCTCCCACTGCGCTGCTGAGCGTGTCCGACAAGCGCGGACTGGTGCCTCTCGCCGAGGCTTTGCATCACCGCTACGGCTATCAGCTGCTGTCCAGTGGAGGCACAGCCAAGGTCCTCAGGGAGGCTGGTCTGCCAGTCACAACCGTGGCTGATCACACAGGTGCGCCGGAGATCCTCGGCGGGCGTGTGAAAACCCTGCATCCCCGGATTCACGGTGGAATTCTCGCCCGACGCGGCGATGCCAGCCATGAAGCTGATCTGATCGCTCAGGAGATCGCGCCGATTGATGTGGTTGTGGTCAATCTCTATCCCTTTCGGCAAACGGTTTCCGATCCCGCGGTGAGCTGGGACACCGCCATTGAGAACATTGACATCGGCGGCCCGACCATGGTGCGATCCGCTGCCAAGAATCATGAGCATGTCGCCGTGCTCACTGACCCAGACCAGTACGACCGTTTTCTTGCAGCGCTTGATGCTTCAGACGGTGCATTGACGGGTTCCCTGCGCCGCCAGCTTGCGTTGGAGGCTTTTGCTCACACCGCCTCCTATGACGCTGCAATCACTCGTTGGATGCAGCTCAGGCCGGAAGTGACGGACCAAGATGACGCTGTCGTGATCGAGCTTCCCTGGCTGGAGGCACTGCCACTGCGTCAACGCCTGCGTTACGGGGAAAACCCACATCAACAAGCCAGCTGGTACAGCGCTGCCAAGTCAGGCTGGGGCGGAGCGATTCAGTTGCAGGGCAAAGAGCTCAGCACCAATAACCTGCTCGACCTGGAGGCTGCTCTGGCAACGGTCCGGGAATTTGGTTACGGAGGCAGTGAGATTCACCCCGCCAGCCGCGCGGCTGCTGTTGTGGTGAAGCACACCAACCCTTGTGGTGTGGCAATCGGTGATGGCACTGCCACAGCCCTGAGTCGAGCCCTCGACGCAGATCGTGTCAGCGCGTTCGGAGGGATTGTTGCCCTGAATCGCTGTGTGGATGCGACCGCTGCCCGTGAGCTCACGAGCCTGTTTCTGGAATGTGTTGTTGCTCCGGAATTTGCACCCGAGGCACGGGAGATTCTCGCGGCCAAAGCCAATCTGCGTTTGCTTGAGCTTTCCCCGCAATCGATCGAAGCAGCTGGTCGCGATCACGTCCGCAGCATTCTCGGGGGGGTTCTTGTTCAGGATCTTGATGACCAGCCGGTGATGTCTGATGACTGGACCGTGGCCACTGAGCGCATTCCCACCACAAGCGAACGTGAGGATCTGCGCTTTGCCTGGCAGCTGGTGCGCCATGTTCGTTCGAATGCGATTGTCGTCGCCAAACAAGGTCAGAGCCTTGGAGTCGGTGCTGGTCAGATGAACAGGGTGGGCTCAGCGCAGATCGCACTGCTGGCAGCCGGTGATCGCAGCAAAGGAGCTGTGCTGGCCAGTGATGGCTTTTTCCCCTTCGATGACACCGTCCGACTGGCCGCTGAGCATGGGATCACAGCCGTGATTCACCCAGGTGGCAGCAAACGCGATGAAGATTCGGTGCAGGCCTGCAATGAACTCGGGTTGACGATGCTGTTGACAGGCCGTCGTCATTTTCTGCACTGATGGTTTTGCTTCAGTGCAGCTTCACTGCGGAGTCGATGGAGAACAGTGTCTGCAATTTTAATAATTTAGGCCTTGTAAAGGAAAGACTAAACCGATTGAATTCGATTTCATGTTGTCAGGCGACATTCAAAATCAGCGATAAAAATCTTCTCTGACGAGAGGTGTTTTTCGATCATTGTTTCTCACATAGAAAAATACTGTGGCAGCAACTACCAGAACAGGGATCGCCGTCATTAGTAGAATTGCAATGGCCGTGTAATCTTGATACATAAAAATTCAGTTTGCCAGAGGTTGATTATACAGTCAGTTGAACCCATGAGATGCAATCTTATTAAAAAGAGCCTAAACTTCTGAGCTAGGTGCGGCTGTGTCGTATTACGGAAGTCTCTTTACGGAATTTCCTGTTTTTGATTTGCTTTTTCCAGGATACGTTTATTTCTGTTGAGCTTGTTTTCGGCCCTCCCGAAAAACCTCGAGATCTCGTTTTGCTGCCCAGTAGGTGCTGAGCTGCTCACTGGTTCTGTACTGCATCCAGTTCGCTTCTGCCGCTACAACTCTGGCGTGAAGAGCCCTTTCGGTTTTCGTCTCAAAACGAATCGTGCCTTGATCCAGAGGTGCATTGATGAAATAGTCCCAGTTCGGCTCAACCATCAATCATTTTCGGATAATTGATTGTTGCAATTCCAGTTACTAGACGTCGCCCATTCTTTATGTGAAATCAGTTAATCTGTTGCTTTACATTTGCCAAAGCGATATCCACTGTGCGTCTTTTGATCGCGGGCAAAGTGTTGTAGACCGGAAGTCACTAAAGTTAACTATTCTGC
>CAYWOE010000035.1:0-10437 GCA_964459855.1 uncultured Synechococcus sp.
AGATCAGCAGCTTCCCCCGCACAGCCTCCTCGTGATGCTGCTGCCAGTGAAACTCCGTGCCCGCTTCAGCCACGGTGTCGCAGTAGAGAATCCAGGCCAGAACGCGATGTGCAGGTTCCGTGGCCTCATCGCTGATGGTCCAGTCGCAGTGCCACTGACGAAAACCCTCACCGGGTGCATAGCGCTGCAGGTTGAAGATCGGCAAAACGAACAGAGCCTGCTCAGGGCAGACCTCACGGAACAGCGGTCGCTCATCGAGGTAGCGATCCAGACCGGCGCTGACCCCCCGGACAATCACCTCCGACAGAGCGCAGGACTCAGGATCAGTGCGATCGATGGCCACCAGACTGATATCGGTGCTCAGCTTCGACGGCTCCTGATCATCGGAAGGGCCGAAGGCGATACCGGGGCGTTGCAGGTCCGTGCGCCGATCAAAGAACGCCATCACCCCATCCGCGACAGCCTCATAACCGGCATTGCCGTAGCGGCCGATCAGGCTCATGCCATCTGCCTCAGACATCAGTTGTTCCAGGGAATCGCCACGACTGCCTCCAGCTGTTGCCAGCGACTGCGATCGAGAACAACCATTGGGGTCAGGCCGACCCGCTCAAGAGCTGTCGCCAGACGATCAGGTTTGAGCACAGAAGGATCCTGGGGAGCCTGTGACAGCAGCAGCACCTGCTGCTCAGCCGGATCCGCCAGCACCTGGAGTTCCAGATCCGCCAGCTCCCGTTCAAAGAATGTGCGCCTCAGCCGAGAGGTGATGCGTTCACCGATGGCAGCAGCGAAGTGTTCAAGGCTCTCGCGTTCTCCTGACAGGCCGCAATTGAGCGAAAGCCAGATCATCAGCTTGGCCCAGCTGTCGACGGTCCAGAGCGGCTGAAAACTCTCTCGGTGATGACGAATCAGCTCCAGCAGTGCGAAGTCCACAAGGGTGCCCTGCAACTGTTCGGAATCCGGACGGCTCATGCTGACCCTCACTTGAAGACATCCTCTCCCCCTGGGGTCAGACTGGTACTGCGCGTCTACGCCTGATCATGACCCTGGATCTCAATGATCCCGAACTCGAATTCTCGGATCTGGTTTACGCCTACCAGAGCTGGGTGATGGCCATCATCAATGACGAAAAACTCGACTCCGAGGACGTTCTTCTCACCGACGAGATCGCTGAAGACGCACTCAACGCCATGCGTTTCCTGCCTGGCGAGGTAACAAGTGCAATTGAAACCTCTCTGGCGCGCGTCTATGACGTGGATGCCGACGAACTCGCTGGCCTGCTCTTCCCCGAAGACTGAGCTGACCCGCGAGACTGGACCACCGCTGACATCGCCGCATGGGCTGGACCATCGACGACATGCCTGACCTGCGAGGGCGCATCGCCCTCGTGACAGGGGCCAACAGCGGCCTGGGTCTCGAGACCACCAGAGCTTTGCTCCGATCTGGAGCGACCGTGCTGATGGCCTGTCGAAGCCGCCGCAAAGGAGAAGCTGCTCGAGCCGAACTGCTGGAGCTGGGATCCTCCGGTGTGGATCTGCTCGACCTGGATCTGGCCGACCTCGACAGCGTCGACAGATGCTGCCGCGAGGTTCAGTCGCGATACCAACGGTTGGATCTGCTGATCAACAACGCCGGGCTGATGGCGCCGCCACGCCTGCTGAGTCAGCAGGGACATGAAATGCAGTTCGCCGTGAATCATCTCGGCCACTTCGCACTGACCCAGGCCCTCCTGCCGCTGATGGAGGGCCGCAAACAGGCCCGCGTGGTCACCGTCACCTCAGGAGCCCAGTACTTCGGCTCGATCGCATGGGATGACCTGAGCGGTGCAAAGCGCTACGACCGCTGGAAGGCTTACAGCCAGAGCAAGTTGGCCAACGTGATGTTCGCACTGGAGTTGAACCTGCGCCTTGAACAGTCGGGAAGCACCGTGAGATCGCTGGCCGCCCATCCGGGCCTGGCGCGAACGAATCTTCAATCGCTCTCGGTGGCCTCCAGCGGCGCCTGGCAGGAAGCTCTGGCGTATCGATTGATGGACCCGATGTTCCAGAGCGCAGCCCAGGGAGCACTGCCACAGCTGCTGGCCGCAACATGCCCATCAGCGAAAGGTGGAGAGCATTACGGCCCGGGGCAGCTCGGAGGAATGCGCGGCGCCCCCAAACAGCAGCCGGTGGCTCCTGCCGCCCGCAGCCAGGAACAGAGATCGCGGCTGTGGTCAGTCAGTTCCGAACTGATTCAAACCAGGAGCGCCGCATTGTGAGGTCAGACAGCGTGGAACAACAGGGACCCACATGTACGCAGCGGCAGCAGTTACTGCTTGAGGAGCTGAAAAACAATGAATTTGAAATGACCGGCCAGCAGCTGCATCGCTGTCTCGAGGGGCAACCGGGAGCCATGGGACTGGCAACGGTTTACCGCAATCTGCGCAAACTGCATCAACAGGGCAAAGTCCGTTGCCGGCATCTGCCGACAGGCGAGGCTCTCTATGCCCCGGTGGAACGTGACCAGCATCACCTCACCTGTGTGAGCTGCGGCGAAACGCAGACGCTGGATCAATGCCCGGTCCATGAAATGAAGGTGGAGCCTCCGGAGAGCGACAACTTCAAGCTGATTTTTCACACCCTGGAATTCTTCGGGCTGTGCAAACGCTGCCGAACCGAGCGCTGAAGCAGACAATCATCAACGCAGGTCCCTGCGAACGGATGGTGTGATCAGACTGCGGTTCATGCCAAACCGCAATGGGATCAGCAAGGAACCTCCTGTGAAATCAGGAGGTGAGGGTTGGTTGGTCAATGGCGCACAACAACTGTTGGTGCAGTTCAAGCCCGACACTCCATCCGCTCAGGAGCAATGGGTGTCAGTGAGAACCTACGGATGGAAACCACCCCACCCCCCGGAACCTCAGTCCCGACGACGGATGCTCAGACAAAACGCTCTCGAAATCTGGGAGACGATGCTCAAAACCGGTTGGCGACGGTGTTCACCGCCTGTGCATTAGCTGAAGACGGAAGATATGACTCTCCACAGCAAACATGACTCTCCAGTGACTCTCCACAGGCCGGAAACCCTGTGACTGCTGCTGTTGATTCAGTTCTGGCCGATCCGGTTCCACTGGATGAGCAATGACGCGATTGTCCGCTGACTGCGTCGCTGTTTGCGAGGACGTCTGAACCAGGGCTAGAGCAAATGGGTGACGATCATCCCCATGACCAGCAGCACTGACCATTCCGAAGCCCTGCTCGAGGATGTCGTCGCTGAGGAAATTGCTCTCCAGATTGACCACATCGCTGAGTCGCTGCAACGCGAAGGCTGGCCGATGCCCCTGGTGAAGCGTTTCATGCACCGCGCGGTCGACAACCTGCCGGAGTAAGCAGAGCTGAAGTGTCCCGCAGCTGGAACGGCAGACGACTCTGCTCGTCTGGAAAGCGTCTGGGAAGGTCCTGAAACCGAACCTGGCAGGACGGCTCTCCTGGCTCGCAAGCCGAGATCGATGGACCTAGACCGAGCAGGTCCCAACGGGAGACACCCATGACTGCAACCACACTTCAGGCACCCAACGGACTCGTGACCCATGACCTTGAAGGTCACGACAACGTCTATGCCAGGGAACCCAAGATGGAACTCGCTGGCCCAGAAGCCGGCTGGGGGTTTCACAGACGTGCGGAGTTACTGAACGGTCGTCTGGCGATGCTCGGCTTCATGGCTGCAATCGCAACAGAACTGATCAGTGGCGAAGGTTTGCTCCGGACCATCGGTCTCTAACAGGGGTCAGGAGCAGAACGGCGCTCGGGGCTGTCCGGATCAGCCCTGCGAACCGACATCACACAACCCAACACAACCATGACTTGAACCGGCACGGAGCAACGGTCTCGTGCGACGGGCGAACAGACATGGCTCTCTGAAGTGAATGGTTGAAGGGTGATCCCCCTCGCCTCAGCAGAGGCAACACATAATTCAAGGAAGGCACCTGCTACCTGATCTCGACATGCGCATTGCCATCAGCGGCTCCCATTCACTCGGGAAAAGCACATTGGTCTGGGATTGGGTGAAACGCCACCCCCAATACAAACGCGAGGAAGAACCGTTCCGTGCACTCGATCAGGAGATGTACGACATCAGATTCCGCGAAGAAAGCAATCGTCTTCACAACGGCATTCAGTTGTATTACAACGCCAGTCGCGTGAATCTTTATTCAACAGCCAACGACTGTGTGATTTTTGACCGTGCTCCAGTGGATTACATCGCTTACTCGCAATACACAGCCGATCAGAAAACAACGGATATTGATGACAACTTTGTGAGTGCGATGGTGCCAAGAGTCAGAGAAAGCCTGCAACGACTTGACATAATTGCATTTATTCCAATGACTGACCGCTGGCCGGTGGAGATGGAGGATGACGGTATACGGCCGGTTGATCTTCCTTATCGAGCGGAGGTCGATGCAATTTTCAAGCAGATTTACAGGGATGAACGCTACCGCGTGATGCCGAAGGTCAATCATCCGAAATTGATTGAACTCTGGGGTTCCCGCGAGGAACGGATGCAGCAGCTCGACCGGGCTACCGGCTCAGCCGCCATCTGATCGCTGAAATCTTTCAGCACTGAACGGCTGATCGCAACAAATCAGGATTGATCAAAATGGATAGACAGACTCTGAACAAATCAGTTCTTTAAGAAAACAGTGGTACCAAACGACTTGGTCTCATAGCCAACCGCCTGCAGAGCTCATATGGGCTGAAAGTGCACTAACACCTGTTGGACAGGGCTGGAGAACAAAATTCGCACTAGTAGGGTGTTGGAATTGGGGGACCCAAACCTGGCAACGCTCTAAAATCAAAACTAATTCGAGTCGATTTTGTCGTATTAATCTTCGAACCATGGCTGAGATTAACACCATCAAATATCAAAGCCTGGCCTGGACTCATTTGAATAGGTCGATAGTTTTTTGTGCCAACCTCATTCTCGATCCAAAGGCTGTTATCACCCCACACTTCGGTTAAAGGCACCCAGACATTCACCCTTCCATCTTCGACTCCAAAATCCTTGTCACGGTGGAACACACTGCTTCCATGTCCACAATAATGAAAACGAAACGAAGGGGGACTTTGATATGCAGCAATCTCGCCGACCACCTTCTTGAGAATATCCGAAACAAACGATGAATAAAGCTGCTCTATTTCAGGAAAAGACTCAGTCAACTGATTACACGTAGGGCTTCGATTGAGCTTCCTGATCATGCTTGAGTGATGGATCTCGTCTAAACGAGAGTTTCCCAAGCCTTCACGAGCCCATTCGCGGAACTGATATTTGCCTGGGTCGTATTCAACGATAGTTGTCTGCATCAAAAGAAAATATCTGAAACTGTCCTCAAGCAGCTTGCCAAGCGAGGATTCTTAAACAATATTTTTCAGCCTTGGATCACTGGGGCATCACAACCTGCGATCCATGATCACAACAGAACTTAAACCTTGCCAGTCCACATGAGCAATGAACCTCATGTAGCAACAGGAAAATCAGCAGCGTCATCAGTGAGAAACACTGCTTCTCACACCTAATCACATATATCTAAAAAAGATCAGCACATTTTGGCGACAGGTACTCACGAAAAACTCTCGATCACTGTGTTCATCGTTGATGTGAGAATGAAAAAAGTACTGACAGCAATAAACACACCAATGATGACTGTTGGATTCACTTCGCTGACGAGCTCTTCCTCCACCACCTGAAGATCGTCATTCGAAACTTCGTTTTGCATGGCAATGGTTGTCTTTGGTATCCATAGTATTGGGTTCAAGTCAAAGGAAATTCATCCAGAAGCCTGAAAAAGGCCAAACAACAAATCTGGTCAAAATTGACAGACGGAGAGGAAGCTTTTATGCCGAATCGATGTCGCGTGTCGCAGATCGCTTTACAAATAATCAATAAGTCAGCTTATAAAAAGTTTAATTTACTTCATTAATTGGGCATTGCGACACAGCGGTGGCATGGAATTGCGAAATCACGACACCATCAATCAATCGGAAGCCTGGTGCGCCGCTTTCCAAACATCTGATTCGGTGATCTCATCTAATTGATGCTGAATCTCAGGGATTTCATGAATAACAATCAGGTTGCCGATGCACAAACCGATAAAGACCCAGAGGAACCAATCAGGACCACCTGAAATTGAAGAAATGGCAAACCAGGCAAGGATGAGAGCGAGCCCCCATGCAAGCGAACGTGATTGGTCGTCCTTTCTGAATAGGTTCTGTGTTATCACCGCAGCAGGGTAAAGAAACCATAGGAACAACATTCGCAACGAATCCTCTGCAAAGGCTAAGTAAACGGGTGCAACTGCAATCGTTGATGTCGTCAAGAACCTGACGACATTGGAACTAATTTGCAGGAATGCACGGCGGTAATGCAGCCTCCTCATGGCTTCCGCTGCAAGATCGGCATCAGACAACGGCAAAAGTTCATCAGCCATGGGGGCTTGCTCATTGATCCATGCCATTTCATACCTGACCCGGATTGAATTCTGCTGCCTTCTCAATGACCGTCATCAGATCGAAATGATTGGCCCTCTTGGCATGGGGCATGCAGATCATGCTGTTCACGGGATCAGAACCCGTTCACAGAGAGAGTTACTGATTCAGAGGAACTTCGAGTGGAACAGGAGATTCCAGCGGTACTTGCCGAAGCCCCGTGCGCACTGCATTGGCAGTGATGAAGCCTCCGGTGATCACAACCGCTAAGCCGCTCAGCCCGCCAACTACACCAACTGTCGTAATCAGAGAGGTGATGGTGTCAGTCTTGTTCTGTTCATCCCTGATGGGAGCCATAAGCACTGTTCAGCAACCTCAGTTCTGGCTGACGCCATTCGCCGAAGCAAGCAATCCACAGGTTCTGTCAAATCTGATTGTTGAACGGGCATCCAGCAGGTTTGCAACATGCCCAATGCTCGGACGAGGGAAGCTGCAGGCCAGATGTGCAGCCCAACACTGGCGATGTTGAATCACGCTCAAATCTCAACACATGGCTGAAACCGAGAAGTGCGGACATGCCCAGGAATTGACCCAAAATCAAAAGCTGAGTTGTTCAGCCGTCAGAGGACAGGAAAGGTCAACACGATATGTAGCCGGCAAAACATGGGTAAAATCACCTAAGTGATTATGCTTATACGCAAGACCACGACATTCGATCAGTGTTCCTCGCTCTACTTCTGTTTTTTGGTATAGGCGGATTGCTCACTGCTGTCGCCGTTCTGGACGGTTCAGCTTCCTGAGCGGCAGGCCTCAAAACCAGGCCCTTACTGAAACAAACGCTTAGCGACCCCAGCAGAACCGGTGTTCACTGAGGCAGTGAGACCGTCACTGAGCGGGACGAGCTGCCTTGTAAAGACTGAGCGTGAAGCATGCAGCACCAAAGCTGACAATCAGAACCAGAAGATCTGAGGTACCGAACATGTGTCTTATGCGTATGAACAAATCTTAAGCAAAACATTGCGCAATGTAAAGGGGGTGTCGCCGCTGACCGGCGCAACGGAAGCGAAGCAACTCCTGAGTCCCTGCCTTGCAGCGTCAGCAGCAACGTTCAGCATGGAACGCTCGATGACCTGCTTGAACTGAAACTGTTCGATGAAACCAGGGATGCAGCGATGGATTGAGATCAGGCAATGCCGTGGTCCTGACTTGGATCAAGCTTGGACAAGCACAGATTCATTGAGAAACGAATTGCACCAATCGCATTCACGAACTGCGTACTACGTCAGTGAGAAGTCAGGAACAATCAAATCACTTTCCAAAATTGATTGAATCAATCCTCAGACAACGGCCGACATTCCCCGAGCAGATGATCTGTTGCATCTTTCAATGCTTTGGCAATGTTTTCATCGCTATCTGAATGACCTGCCGCATCCACAAAAGTAAGTGTGACGTTATCAGTTGCTCCATCATTTCGTAACGACTGATAAAAACGCCATGCTGCTCTGGGCAGACATACTGAATCGTTACGACCGTGAACAATATGAATGCGGTGTTTTTTGATCGAATTCACATTCTCAATTAATTGACCACGCTTGAGGAAGCAGCCGTGAAGCATGTAATGAACCTCCAGTGAAGCAAAAGGCACCAACTTGTCGGGATCCGACAAGATTCCTCTAACACGGTCATTAATGCCATACAAGCAGGAAAGAGACAGCTCATAGCCAGCAAATGCTTTAGCAGCAGCCTCTCTCTGACTTGGATCAAAAAGTCTTTTTTGATAAGCTGCAAGCAAATTTTGTTTTTCTAAAGTCCAGTTGGAACTGGTTTTCTCAATATACGTAATATACTTTTCCCATTCCTCAGGATAGTGATTTGCTGTTGTCCCGTTTTGAAACAAAGCATCAATTTCGTCGGGTAACGCCGTGAACACACCCCTGAGAAGTAGTTGCTTACATTGATTCGGATGTTGCTCAGCATAGGAAATTGCAAGTGTTGAACCCCAGCTACCTCCAAGAATCAGCTGCCAGTGGTCTAATGAGAGTTCTTTTCGAAGTAACTCAATATCCTCAATCAAATATTGAGTTGAATTATTAAATAGTGCACCTTCATAATCACGACTGGCATTTGGATTGCTTTTCCCAGAGCCGCGTTGATCCATCAAGACGATTCTGTAATGCTCAGGATTGAAAAAGCATCGATCCCTTGCTGAGGTTCCTCCTCCGGGTCCACCGTGAAGAAAAAGAGCCGTGGGGCCATTGGGATTGCCGCTGAGTTCATAGTAGATCTCATGCCCGTCCACTTTCATATAGTCGGTTTTATAGGGTGTGATTGGTGGATAAAGAACACCGCTTGCCGCCTGATCACTCATTTGTCAAAACCGAGGAGATATTCATTCAATTGTAAGTGATTGGCTTCGTCTGCGACTTCATGGCACTGCATGAAACCATTTTAAAATCCAAGCGAATCATTGAAAAATATGTCGCTTCTTTTGCCGGATTTGAATTGACTAATTGTGAGATTGTCAACATGACGTTCATTCTCCTCCTCAAAGCGAAGGAACTTCTCTCTGACCTCACTCATACTGTCTTCCTTGTTACTGACAATCTGGTCTTTACACCATTCCTCACCATTCCACCAGTCGACTGAATAGACAGGCATTCTCACCTCTCTTGACACCTATTTGCTTTAGCACCAAAGCTGGGACTTTCACTGCGCATCACCAGCAACGATCAGCAGAGAACATGGCAGCCGTCTTAAATGTGATACGCCAGAACTTCCTATTCCACGCTTGAAGGCAAAATACTATTCGCACGATTCCTGGAATCGATACAGGCAAGAAGAACAAAATTAAGCTGTGATCCTGACTACCGGCGCTGATGGTCAGCCAAGTTTTACTGAGAATTCTCTGTAGACAATTGCCGTTTTGTCGCTCGCATCAATGGTTTTCTTCTATATCTTTTCATCGCTGCTGGCTCTTCTGACTGCAGGGATCATCCTTTATGCACCCCTGAGCTGAGAGCATCAAAAAGATTCCTTTGCAAAAATGATCAAATAAGCAAACATTTCGGAGAAGTATCAGTTCTGGATGCCGCTCACTTCTCGCCAGATCAGGTCCGTCGTTCGTGGCTGGAGCAAAACGTCAGTCACTCTTTGAGCTGAGACGCGGAATCATTGCAAGCTGAGCCTGGTCACGTCGTTGAAGATCGCCTGGTTCGGGCGAACAAGATGGGGCCGTTCCCGATCCAGGAGCATCACATGCGATTCACAGAATCACAGACAGATGCAACAAATGCGACCAAGGTTGACTGTTAGCTGAGAACTTCTTCTGGCTGCCATCAGGATGCAGAAGGGCTAGCAATAGGACATGACGGGAAAACGTTTTTCCTATGCTTAATCATTACGAGCAACACAAGCTGGATCGCATCATTCAGATGTTGAAAGAGCAGGATCAACGATTGACAGAAATCGAAGGGCAAGTTGCGCATCTTGCCAAGTTGTTGGATCCACCAAGCTGGCAATACCTGTCTCAGTCCTTAGCCAGCGACAGGCTGGAAATTGTCGAGCACGCTTCCGGCAATCACTGAACCAGCCCGTCAAACGCACGTGATTTGCTCAGGTGACCCGCACATGGGCTCATCGTCACCCCCCTACGACGGTTGATGGTTGCTGAGATGCGTTGTGGTGACAGATGGGCGATACGGGGATCGAACCTGTGACAATCTCCTTGTAAGGGAGGTGCTCTACCGCTGAGCTAATCGCCCGAGGAGCCGATTCTGCCTGATCACGGCAGGCTGGAGCAGCTCAGAATGCATTGCTGTGGCCGCAGGCCGAGATCATGACCGAGCCACGTTGACCTGGTGCCTCCCCGTGGGTCTTCTGGCTGGATGGGGACTGGGGTGGTTCAACGGGGTGCTGACGGCTTTGGCCTTCATGGTCGGTGGTCTGTGGTTGTCACCTGATCTGGATGTGCGCTCAACCG
>CAYWOE010000036.1:0-10390 GCA_964459855.1 uncultured Synechococcus sp.
TAAGAAGGCTGGTGTTTTCCTTTTATCGGGAGGATCCTCAGATCGAGGCGGAGCTGGAGCCCCTTCGGGACTGCAGGATGTCTCGCAGCTGGGGCAGCATCCGCGTTGAGTGCGTGGATGCGCAGCATCTCGAGGAGGTGAGTGCGCTGCTCAGTCATCTGCGCAGACCGTTGGTGGCGATGGGGCTGGGACGGCAGATTGTTCTGCGGGTCCCGGGTCGCCCGCAGCGCTCCTATCCCATGCACGTTCCTTTCCACAGTGATCTGTTCACCTAGAGTCGAGAATCGATGAAGCCTTGGAATGCTCACAGCCGGAGTTGATCATCAGGATCTCGCCAAACGCGGAGAAAGCCTGATTCGACAGTCAAGCAATCGCTATCTGACGACCGTCAAGATCGCTTTCCGAGCCAAGCAGCGTCGTTTCGACGATTTCGATGGCCTGCTTGAGGAATCAAGCGTGAAGCCGGTGCAGCGCGCAATCGTTGAACTGAGTGATGAACAGGATCAGCCGGATCTTCTCCCTGGATGATTCAGCAGGAGGGTTCCGGCTGGAGATTGTTCAGGGACCCGAAACGCCCTCTGTTCTCCGTTCTCATCGGAGGGGAACACTGGGCTTTTGAACTCAGTGAGAGTGAGGCCTGCGCGCTGGCTTCACTGGTTGAAGAGCTGACAGGTCAGCACCGATCGATCTGCGACCAGTTGATGGCTGAAGAAGCCATCACCGTTGAGCTTGAGCGCGACGGCTGGTGGGGCTGCCTTGAAGGTGATCGATTGCGTTGGTCGCTGCGTGCCATCCGCAGCGGTGATGCAGATCAGGCTCGCGGCCTTGAGTTCTGCTGGCCTCATCCTGCGTCGCAGGCCATCGCCGAGGCGATGAGAACGCTGTGGGACAGCAGCACTGATCAGAGCAGCTGATCAGTTTTCGTTCATTGATTTTCCCCTCGGTATTCCCCAGCTTGGCGCGGGAGTTTTCCACAGGCATCGGAAGCTTTTTGCGTGCCTGGCTGATGTCTGTGGAAAACAGGATTCGCGTCGTCGATTCTGGTTGACGAATCACGTCTGTGACTCTTTGGGGGCTAGTGCGGCAGATCGCTTGCTGGAAAAGGTTCCGGCGGCTGGAGTCTTACCGGGAGAGTCAGTGGGAATGCCTCCTGATCCGCTTCTTGACGCACGCCGGCGGATGTGGAGAACTGGTTGGCATTCGAGACGTTTGCATGCAGTTAGCTCATCAGTTGCACCAACCCCAGCGCCAGACATCCGACCAGCTGGACGAGGTGTCTCAGGCAGTGTCGGCTGCGGCTGATCCTGTTGATGAAGACTCAGCTGTGAGCTTCCATTCCGAGCTGCCTCAGCCTCTTCAGCAGGCCATGGTGTCCTTCATCGAGCGCTGCCCGAACTGGGATCAGTACCGCCTGGTGCAAGCCGCCCTGGCCGGCTTTCTGATTCAGCAAGGTGTTGAGTCCAGGGAAATCACACGCCTTTATGTCGGCAACATGTTCCGTCGTGAATCCCTGACCCAGGGAGTCTGAGTCCGGCAGCTGGCCATCAGCAGCAAGGCGCTGAAGGGAAGGCTGAGCAGCAGGCCGATGAATGCTCCCATCAGCCCGATCAGATTGACTCCGATCAGCAGTCCCATCAAGGCCAGAACCTTCATGCGATTGTTCTGAAACAGTCTTCGGCTGTGATCCATCGCTGCCAGCGGACGATGCCTGTGATGGACGAGCAGCGGCAGGGCCATGGTCTGACTCAGAGTCCACAGTGCCAGTGCCATGCCTCCAGTGACAACAATCACTCCGGACAGCACACCGCTGTGCCTGGCCACCAACGCTCCGGTGAGTCTGATCATGTTCAGGCCGCCGATGAGGATCACGCCCTCCATCAGTGTCAGAGCTGCTGTCTGTCTGACGACCCAGCGCAATCTTCGCAGTGTCTTTCCAGGTTCGTTCTGATGCGTCACGGGTCCAGGAGGAAGCAGCTGATCGGCCAGATGCAGCAGCGCCACGAGCGGCAGAAGCGTCGCAGGGAAGGTTGCCAGGAAGAGCGCATCACTGATGGTGCTCTGCCACCAGCTCTGGCTCTGCTCAAGGTCTCCCGCAATCATGCCCAATCCTGTGGGAGTGATCAGCATCACGGCTGTCAGGCCCACAAAGCGCCAGGGAGCCTGACCGAATCCGATCCAGGCTCTGGGAATGATGGTTGTCAGAGGAAGTCGCTCCGCCAGGCGAGACTCCCCCGGTTCACTGAAGTGCACCAAGCCGCTCAAGCAGGTTGCGGGCGATTCGTTCGTCCACGGGCAGGATCGACAGACGGTTGCCGCGGCGAACGACCGCCAGTTCATCCGGTTCGTAGGACTGACGCAAATCCTCAAGACTCAGCATCTGCCGGAATCGACCTCGATAAGCCAGACGCACACAGTCCCAACGTGGGGTCTCCGGTTTCGAGGCGGGATCGTGGTACTTCGATGAGGGATCGAATTGAGTTGGATCGACCAGTCCTGTTTCGACCACCTCCATCAGGCCGATGATGCCAGGTGGCTTGCAATTTGAGTGATAAAAGAAGGCCTGGTCACCAACGGCCATGGACCGCATGAAGTTGCGCGCCTGATAATTGCGAATTCCGTCCCAGAGGGTTGTCTGCTCCTGTTCAAGATGATGAATCCCGTAAACATCGGGTTCACTCTTCATCAGCCAGTAGGCCACGCGTTTTACGGAATTTTTTCCAGACTAGTTTGATCGTCTGGCTTCGATCAGCTCGCGGAAATGATCGCCACGGGCCTCAAAATTCGGATACTGGTCAAAGCTGGCACAGGCCGGCGATAACAACAGGCTTGCCGCCTGTTGCTCCTGAGCAAGTTCGAGAGCGTGCGCAACCGCCTCATTCAGTCCTGGGTGGGTGATCACGGCACCGCTGAACGCTGTCGCCTCAATCAGGTCACGGAGTTCTTCAGCTCCGGCACCGAACAGCACGACTGCGCTGCTTCGCTCATTCAACAGCTGCAGCCATGGCTGAGCGTCGCCCTGCTTGGTCTGACCGCCTGCGATCAGCACCACGGGATCCGGTACAGACTGCAGACCCACAGCAGCTGCGTCGTAGTTGGTCGCCTTGCTGTCATTGAAGACAGGAATGCCCTGAACCGTTCCCAGAGATTCCAGTCGATGGGGCACGCCATCGAAGCAGCGCAGGGCCGATTCGATGGTGCCCGGAGTCAATCCAGCTTCGAGAGCCGCTGCCGTCACAAGCAGCATGTTCTGTCGGTTGTGGTCGCCGGGCATGCCCAGAGCCTCAGCGGTGAAGAGTCTTCTCGCTCCCTCGCAGACCCATCCATCTCTGCTGATGTGGAGTCGTGAGTTCGCACTGTCCTGGCAGTGGCCTGTACTCACCCAGTTCACCCGCTTCTCCCCCCAGCTGCGGCGCGTTCGGCTGATGTCGGGATCATCGCCATTGAGAATCGCCAGTTCCGAACGCTCCAGCAGTCCGCGTTTGATCGCTCTGTAGGCGTCGATCGACCCGTGTCGCTCCAGGTGGTCAGGGGTCAGGGTCGTCCAGATACCGACGCGTGGAGAGACTTCGGTGGCTGCTTCGATCTGGTAGCTGCTCATCTCCATCACAACCCAGTCCGGTTCCGGGCTGGAGCCTTCTAGGCATCCCAGGGCGAGTTCGGCGGCGGAAAATCCCACGTTCCCAGCCATGGGCGCCTCCAGACCTCCATGGCTGAGAACGTGATGGAGAAGATGGGTGACGGTGGTCTTGCCGTTGGTGCCTGTGATCCCGATCCATGGACGATCTCCCAGGGTGTCCCAGGCCAGCGCCATTTCTCCCCTCAACTGAACACCCCGTTCTCTCAGTGTCTGCAGGGTTGGATGCGTCCAGGAAATTCCAGGACTGATCACCACCTGATCGATCTCACCAAGCCAGGGCTCGAAACTGGCGATCTCGAGAGGTTGTCCCAGGCGCACGTCAATGCCCTGTGTCTCCAGTTCAGCCGACCTGCGCCTGCATTCCTCGCTCTCAGAGCTTTCCAGGACCATCACGTCTGCCCCCTGGCCTCTGAGCAGACGAGCAGCTCCCATCCCGGAGCGTCCGAGCCCGACCACGACACTCAGGGTCATCTTGTTGGACCTCTTCTCACCAGGGAAATGGGCGATACTGGAATCGAACCAGTGACTCCTACCGTGTCAAGGTAGTGCTCTACCTCTGAGCTAATCGCCCGCATTTTCACCCTTCAGAGGACCTGCGGTGACGGTTGAGAGCATCCCAACCGGATGCGACTGAAATTAGCAGCTCACCGGCGCAGCATCTCCACCCGCCAGCGGTCGCGTTTGGTCAGTTCGAGGTTCAGCACTTCAACGCTGCCGCGGTCCTGAAGCTGCAGTCGGTCACCGACATTCAGATCTCGACTCGCCTGCCGGACCGGATGCCAGTTGAGCCTCAACCTCCCATCACGGATCTGCCTGGTCACCTTGGACCGGGACAGGCCGAAACCGGCTGAAGCGATGGCATCAAGGCGGCGGGATGCCTCCACGCTGCTGAACCGTTTCGGCAGTCTCTGGGCGGGCCATTGCAGGCTGTCGATCGACACCGACTCCACCGTGAGAGTCACATCGCGGACTCTGCCGGTCTGGCCATGGAGGCATTCCGCTGCTTCCGGTGTACAGACAGCCTGGGCACCGCGATCGCCACGTAGCCAGAGATCCCCAATCCCATCGGCCCTCACTCCGAGGTCGATCAGCGCCTGGCGCATGTCTTCCGGTTCAGCCCGATCGAACAGGAAATTCCCTTCGATTCGCAATCCCGAGATCGGAGCAGGTGCAGGTGGCAGCTCCTGATCGCTGCGGCTGAGCTGAAGTCGGCAGCGCTCGGTTCCAGGCCTGCCTCCCTCGCGCACCAGTCGCAGTTCGGTCAGTGCCTCCAGACGCCGGGAGTCCTCCAGTTCTGGGCCACTCAGGAATGGGCTCCAGCTCGGTTGCCAGGTCCGCAGCACCGTTTCCGCCTGGTCGATCAGGCGATGCATCGACTCAGGCTCAGCGAGTCCCACCAGCAGTGGAGCACGATCAAGACTCACAGTTCGCTCAGGCGAACAACCTGTTGTGGGCGCACCTTCTGAACCAGCTGCCAGGGCACTTCCAGACCTGCGCGTGTCTCCAGCAGCAGCAACCAGAACCTCTCGTTGTGCCGGTTGCGCAGAATCCGCACACCATCCTCGTTGTCGGAGGGAACGCTCGCTGCGGCGGCGTAGCTTCCCATCAGGCCCGATCCGAGCCCCAGCAGGCCGCCAATCAGTGCCTCGCCGAGAGCGCCGAAGCGCGCGAATGTGTCGAGGGTGGTGATCTGGGTGAACGTCACACCCGCCATGAAGCCGAACGGCATCAGCCAGCGAGACATCGAGCGCTGACGGCGGCTGCGGGCCATGTTCGGATTCAGCAGATCAACGCTGTCGATCCGCTCGGCCTCAAGTGTTCCCTTGCTGTCCTCTGATTGTTCAGGAGCCACCAGAGCGACGCGCATGAGCGGAGTGCCTGAGTCCTGAAGGTCCCTGACCAGGGTCTCGGCTGAGGCGCGTTCCTTGAGCACCAGGACGCAGACGGGCATGGGGCGGATCGGTGCGGACCGCCATTCTCCATGCCAATCCGGAGGGCTGCGGAACCTGGCTGGCATGCGATCTCAATCAGCACCCTCAACACCCTCTTGATCAGTGCTGTTCGGGCCGATCTCTAAAATGCGCAACGGCTTTCTATCCGCCGCTGGATGACCAAAGTTCTCGTTTCAGACCCCATTGACCAGGCGGGGATCGACATCCTCGGGCAGGTGGCTCAGGTGGATCAGCGGACGGGCCTGTCTGCGGATGAGCTGAAGGCGATCATCGGTGACTATGACGCCCTGATGATCCGCTCTGGCACTCAGGTCACGGCAGATGTGATCGAGGTTGCGGATCGTCTGCGCATCATCGGTCGCGCCGGCGTGGGTGTGGACAACGTTGATGTACCGGCCGCCACCCAGAGAGGTGTGCTGGTTGTGAATTCACCCGAGGGCAACACGATCGCCGCGGCGGAACATGCGCTGGCCCTGTTGCTCTCACTGTCCCGACATGTGCCACAGGCGCATTCCTCGATGCGAGCGGGTGCCTGGGACCGAAAAAAGTATGTCGGCAACGAGCTGTACAAAAAAGTGCTCGGTGTGGTCGGTCTGGGCAAGATCGGCTCTCACGTGGCCAAGGTCGCCAAGGCCATGGGCATGGAGGTGATTGCCTTCGATCCGTTCATTTCTGCTGACCGGGCCCAGCAGATGCAGGTGCGACTCACGACCCTGGAGGATCTGTTCCGACAGGCTGACTACATCACTCTGCATATCCCCAGAACGCCAGACACAGAGAATCTCGTCAATGCGGAGCTGCTCCGCACGATGAAATCAACGGCGAGGATCGTGAACTGTGCCCGAGGGGGCATCGTTGACGAGGCGGCGATCGCAGAAGCCATCGACAACGGTGTGATCGCCGGCGCCGGACTGGATGTGTTCGCAGCTGAACCCCTGGATCAGGACTCTCCGTTGCGCGCCGTTGAGCGCGGCCTAGTGCTGACGCCCCATCTCGGCGCCTCCACCGAGGAAGCCCAGGAAAACGTCGCCACCGATGTCGCCGAGCAGATCCGTGATGTGCTGCTCGGACTGCCTGCCCGCAGTGCCGTCAACATCCCTGGCCTCAGTGCCGAGATCATGGAGCGTCTGAAGCCTCATCTGCAGCTTGCCGAAACCCTCGGTCTGCTGGTGAGTCAGCTGAGCGGCGGACAGGTTCAGGAGCTGGAGGTCCGTCTGCAGGGCGAATTCGCCAATCACCCCTCCCAGCCTCTGGTGGTGGCGGCACTCAAGGGATTGCTCACCAGTGCTCTCGGAGAACGGATCAACTACGTGAACGCCTCGCTTGAAGCCAAGGGTCGAGGTATTCATGTCCTTGAGGTCAAGGATGATGCCAGCCGGGATTTCGCCGGGGGATCCCTGCAGCTGACAACCCGCGGTGGCCAGGGCGGTCACAGCGTCACGGGCGCGGTGTTCGCGGATGGTGAGTTGCGTGTCACGACCATCGATGAATTTCCTGTGAACGTGCCGCCGAGTCGACACATGCTGTTCACCCGTCACCGGGACATGCCCGGGATCATCGGCCACCTCGGCTCTCTGCTCGGAGAGCACAACGTGAACATCGCCTCAATGCAGGTGGGTCGCAGGATCGTGCGCGGCGACGCCGTGATGGTGCTCAGCATCGATGACCCGATTCCGCCTGCGCTTCTGGCCACGATCAACGGCATCAACGGGATTCAGGAAGCTCACCCCGTCACGCTGTGATGTGGTGGCGCCTGTCGCTGCCAGTTCAGGCTGAGCTGGAGGAATCGCTTCTCTGGAAGCTGAATGATCTCGGCCTGCACCGGGTTGCCGTTCAGCATGCACCTGAGTCGCCGGAACAGCGCACCCTTCTGGCCTGGTTGCCGGCTCTTGAATGGCCTGAGCAGCAGCGATCCGAACTGTTCAGCAGCCTGGCACCCCTGGCCTTGACCTTCGGCCAGACGCTGGCTGAGCCGCGCTGGGACCAACTCGCCGACGAGGACTGGAGCCTCAGCTGGAAACAGCACTGGCAGCCTGATCCTGTCGGGGAGATGCTGCTGATTCTTCCGGCCTGGCTGGCTGTTCCTGAGGAACACGCACAGCGGCTCATCCTGAAGATGGACCCGGGCAGTGCATTCGGTACCGGAAGTCATCCCACCACCCGACTCTGTCTCGAAGCTCTCGAGCAACAGCCCCCCGCAGACCTGCGGGTTGCAGATCTGGGTTGTGGCAGTGGAGTTCTCGGGCTGGCCTCACTCGCTCTGGGAGCACGTCAGGTGCTGTCGGTGGACACGGATTCCCTCGCTGTCAGCGCTACAACCGACAACGCGGCTCTGAACGGACTGTCAATGGATGAACTCTGCGTCAGACAGGGATCGGTGGAGGTGCTGGAGAACCTGCTTGAAGCGCAGCCGGCTGATCTGCTTCTCTGCAACATCCTGGCTCCGGTGATCGAGGCCCTCGCGCCACGCTTCAGGGCGGTTCTGCGTCCAGGGGGGAGGGGGCTTCTCAGTGGACTGCTTGTGGATCAGGCGCCCAGACTCACGCACGTTCTGGAAGGTCTGGGATGGCAGGTCCGACCCCTTGCTGCGCAAGGACGCTGGGGGCTGCTTGAAATTCAGCGTTAACCTTGATAAGCGGGCCTTATAAATGCCCCTGTTTTGATTGGTCCTCCGCGGGATCAGGGCGCAAAAAGTGCGTCCTGACTCCCGGGCGATGTAGAAATGATCAGTCCGGCTGGCTCGTTTGTTACGAGCCTTTGTAAATTCACTTCAACCATGGCTTCTTACAAGGTCACCCTTGTCTCCGAAAGCGAAGGTCTCAACAAGACCATCGAGGTTCCCGACGACCAGTACATCCTCGATGCTGCTGAAGAGCAAGGCATTGACCTGCCTTACTCCTGCCGTGCCGGAGCCTGTTCCACCTGTGCCGGCAAGATCACCTCTGGAACGGTTGATCAGTCCGATCAGAGTTTCCTTGACGATGACCAGATCGAAGCTGGTTTCGTGTTGACCTGCGTTGCCTATCCCACCTCTGACTGCACCATCAAGACCCATGCGGAGGAAGAGCTCTACTGAGCTGCAGCAATTGGATCCGCAGATCCGAGAACTCCTTGCGATGCCACCTCTCCCCAGGGGTGGCTTTTTGCTGTCAGTCTGGTGCGACTGGCTCACCTGCCGATGACCGCCGTTCCCGCTGCCCCGCTGAGTTCTGAAGTGGAACGGTTGCTGGACCATGGGTCAGTGCACACAAGCCCCGGTGGTCAATACAGCTTTCGAGTGATCGGCCCCTGTTGTCGCCTGTATGACCGCGAGGAGCTGCCGTGGCCATGCTGCCGCCTGGCCTGGCGAAGCAAGGAGCCAAGCTGGCGACGCATTGGCCGTCGCTTCGTTGCGGACATGGCTTCACGTCGATGCCCCTCCTACTCCGTTGAACTGCTTCAACCCGGATCCAGGCCAACGATCACTGTGCTGACATTGTTTCCGCAGCGTTTCACTGCCGAGATGCAGGAATGGTGGTACAGCCGACGTCCACGCTCGATGGATGAAAGCAATCTTGCGCCCTGACTGATTCGGCTTTTCCCTCCGGATCGTGTTCGGGGAGCCTGCGCAAAGCCAGGGCCCCCCGATGTTTTCGGGCCTGATGTGCTTCTCGATCCTGGTGAATCAGAAATAGATCTTGCCGCCGCCCCATTCCTGGCCGAGCACCTTCGGCGCCACGAGGATGTATGCAGACATCAGCTGCAGATCCTCATCGGTGAGATCACGCATCGCGGGGTAAAGGTCACGGCTGCGCATGCTGGGGTGAAGGTCGGCGATGCTGTATTCGCCGTCGTAGGAGGTGGGATCCTGCAGGTAATCCACCAGTGCCGCGATGTTGTCGCGTGATGGAGTGGCCAGCGCCAGGGTCTCCGGGTCGAGTCCAACGTTGTGGTTGGTCTTGGTGATGCCTCCTGCATGACAGGTCCCGCAGCTGGTGTTGAACACCTTGCGACCTGCTTTCACCTGTTGTTCGCTGAAGGTCACCGCGGTGCCTTCCGAATCAGAGGGGACGGTGAGTGTCTCGGTGTCCCACTGCGCGGCCTGAGCGGGTGAGCTGATCATCAGGGCAGCCAGCACCGGCAGGACAATCAGCAGTCGACTCAGCGACTGTCGCAGGTTGAGGAGAAGAGGGGCCATGAAGGATGCCAGAGACCGATGGATACATCGCACCAAGCTCTTTTATCACGCCGAAGTATCAAAGTGATCTCCGTCAGGCTGCAGAGATCACGAACTGTTGCAGCATGCGGTCGGCGCCGCTGCGCTCACGTCGAGGCGAAGAAAGTCCTTGGCCAGGATCGTGTTCGGGAAAATCGCTCTGGCTTCAGCGAGCAGATCATCTGCGGTCACGGCGTTCCCAGGCGCATAGCGGGGGCTGAGGTGGGTGAGAACAAGCTGGCTGACCCCCGCTTCCGCCGCTGTCTGGGCCGCCATCGTGCTGGTCGAGTGCTGACGCTGGAAGGCCATGTCGGCCTCGGAGTGGGAAAACGTGGATTCATGGATCAGCAGGTCCGCACCCCTCGCCAGGCTCACCGCCGCTTCGCAGAACACGGTGTCGGTGCAGTAGACGATGCTGGCCCCTGCCCGTTGCGGCCCACACAGGGTTCTGCCATCAATTCTCCGCCCGTCCTGCAGCGTCACCGTTTCACCACGTTTGAGAGCGGCATAGACAGGTCCGGGTGGGATCTCCATCTCCCTGGCCTTGGTGATGTCGAAGCGACCTGGCTTCGGCTTTTCCTCAACGCGGTAGGCATAGGCAGGAAC
>CAYWOE010000037.1:0-10224 GCA_964459855.1 uncultured Synechococcus sp.
AGCGTGTTGTCGTTATACATTTCAATGAGAATATCTGAACCTCCCATGAACTCTCCCTTGACATAGACCTGAGGGATGGTTGGCCAATCTGAAAACTCCTTGATGCCCTGGCGGATCTGAGGATCCGACAGCACGTCAAAACTTTCAAAACTCACTCCAAGAGCATTGAGAATCTGCACCACATTGTTGGAGAAACCGCACTGGGGCATCAGCTTGGTGCCCTTCATGAACACGAAGATCGGGCTTGACTGAATCAGGCTCTCGATACGGGATTGGGTCTGGGTGTCCATGGGGTTGAGGCGATGAGAAAAAGATACCGATCAGCCGGGGGTCGAGGTGTTCAGAGCCAAAGCATGAATGGCTTCCGATGCCAGCTCCTCCCTGAGCGCCCGATAGACCAGCTGATGCTGGCGAATGCGGTTGAGACCATCAAACGCAGTTGATACAACAGTGACCTGGAGATGATCACCCCCTCCGGTGAGATCCTCGACGCTGACCTGAGCATCAGGGATGGCGCGACGAATGGCGGAGGAGACGGCATCCGGCTGAACCATTGGATCAGAGCTTGAACTGAATTGATGCTGGCAGATTGCTGACGCACTTTGTTCAGTCGGATGCGCCTGCACCTCTGTAGGGAGTGTCGACGAACCCGAGTTCAAGCAGGCTTTGATAGGCCTTCTGACCTTCAGGTTTGGCGGGCGTCATCAGCCGCACAACCTCGACAAGCACCGGCACGGCGATTTCAGGCTGTCCCTGCCTGCGGAACAGTGCTGCCAGACGGAGATTCGACTGAGCGAGGAGGGCAAGGGCTTCGCGTCCCTTGGTGTCCATCTCCCGCGGGATCCGGGCATCAAGACCCCGGAACGAACCGGAGAGATCCCTGTAGAAAGCAAGAAGCTGCTTGGATGCGGTTCTGGCGTTGTCGTAGTCCTTCTTCGCCTGATCCAGGTTGCCGGCGGCCACTGCCGCATCACCGCGCTGGATCAGAGTTTCAACGGATGAAACGTTGAAACCTGATCCGCTTGATGCCAGCACCTTGGTGGTGGAGCCCGAAGTCGACTGAGCGATTGCAGGGCTGACGCACAATCCTGCTGTCAGGGCAAGCGCTGAGCAAAGAAGGCGGGTGCCCATGGAACCAATCTTGAATGCGCGGACTTTAAAGGCAATTCAGCGGTCGTCCGATGGACTCTCGGGCCGCTTGTTCAGCCGTATGCATCCTTTCGGCCAGCAGGCGGTTGAAGTGGAGAGCCTCATCCTTGCCTCTGCCCTGAACATGCAGGGGCTCTCCGAAACAGATCGCCGAGCGACTGCGTGGTCCGGGCACCGCAGGGTTGTAGGCAAGACCAACGGGGACAACCTGCACATCGATTCCCCGACGCTGAGCCAGCTGTGCAAGCCGGACAGGACCCTGCTCCAGCACAATCGGCGCATCAGTTCTGTTGATGCGACCCTCAGGAAACACCACCAGCTGCTGCCCGCTTTCCAACAGGTCGATGGCGAACCGCAGGGTCGTCAGCGACGGTTTGTCCTGGTCGACTGCGAAACAGCCCAGACGATGCAGAAACCAACCCTGCAGGCCGGACATCTCGGTTCGCGTCACCATGAAACGACAGTCACGGCCGGTGATTCGTCGTCCCGCGGCCATGGGGATCATCAATGCATCCCAGCGAGCCCTGTGTGTTGGAGCCAGCAGCACCGGTCCGGACCTGGGAAGGTTCTCAGCACCGAGAACGGTTCTTCCACGCAGGTAGTGCAGTGCCATGTCCTGGGTCAGAACCATGGCCAGAGGAGCCCAGAAGGGATTGATTCCCGTGTCAAGGGCAGATGAGCGCGTCGTCAGGCTGCTGGACACCGCCTTGAGCTGAAATTTCACTCATGAGAAATTACCGGGGAAGACTCAGCGCCAAGCCCTTGGTTGGGCAGTTGATCCTTCGGTCGTGTTGGCCTGTGTCCTGAATAGGATTCACCCCTTTGACACGACAAGCGTGGCCAGCCTTGGGGTGAATATCGATCACATCGCCAATGTCCGGCAGGCCAGGCGCACCGTCGAGCCGGATCCGGTACCGATGGCTCTGCTGGCGGAGCTGGGAGGAGCCGATGGCATCACCGTTCATCTGCGTGAAGATCGTCGACATATCCAGGATCGTGATGTGGATCTGCTCAGGCAGACAGTCCGAAGCAGGCTGAACCTTGAGATGGCAGCAACCGAAGAGATGCTCGCCATCGCCCTGCGCCTCAAACCCGACATGGTCACACTTGTTCCTGAGCGTCGTGAAGAGGTCACCACCGAGGGTGGTCTGGATGTGGCCGGGCAGCTCACACAACTGAAGAGCATGGTGCAAAGGCTTCAGGAGGAAGGGATTCCCGTGAGTCTTTTCGTGGACCCCGATCAACCGCAGCTGAAGGCCTGTCACGACGCCGGCGCCTGCTGGGTTGAGTTGCACACCGGCACCTACGCCGAGGCTGGTTGGAACGAGCAGCCTCGTGAACTGGCTCGACTCACTGAAGCCACCGCTTTTTCACGCTCCCTGGGCCTGCGCGTCAATGCCGGCCATGGCCTCACCTACCAGAACGTTGAACCCATTGCGGCCATTGAGGGAATGGAGGAACTGAACATCGGTCACACCATCGTGGCCAGAGCACTTGCAGTCGGTCTGAAAGCCGCTGTGAGTGAAATGCGCTCTCTCGTTCAGAATCCACGCCGTGAGCCCCTGTTCGCCAGTCAGAGCTGATGACCACCTATTACTTTGTTGCCGCAAGCGAGCGATTTCTCACGGAGGAGGAGCCTCTCGATGAGGTTCTCAAGGAGCGACGGCGCCATTATTCGGAAAAAAGCAAGGAGATCGATTTCTGGCTTGTACGCCAACCGCAGTTTCTGAATGCTCCTGCGTTGAAGATGATCCGTGATCAGTTACCGCAACCCTCCGCTGCAGTGGTTTCCAAGGATCACAACTTCATCACCTTCATGAAACTGCGACTTGAATTTGTTCTTGAGGGCTCTTTCGAAGCTCCAACGGATGACATTCCTGATGCGATTGCTTCAGCAACACCCACAGATTGAAACTCAGGAATTGAGAAGCTGCTCCTCCAGCATGATGTTGAAGCTGAGAAGCTGTTCATCCGTCAGTTGCTGTCTTGAGCTGGCCTGAAGATGCTGATTCAGGAAATTCTTGGCCTGCTGCTGACTCCACTTCAGACGCTGCAGAATTTCGTCGCCCTGCATCACGAGATCCGAACGCCTCAGGGGAATCGCTGCAAGTCCTGGATCACTGTCCGCTGAAAGATCGCGGAGTCGCTTGAGGTAGGCCACCAGATCACTGAAACGCGTAAGCCGATGACGGCTTGCGTGTCCGAACGCCCGTTCGAGATAGACCTTTTCACACTCGCGATCCCAGCCAATCCTCTGAAGTTCGAGATCAATTGCAGTCAGCTCCTCACTCCAGTCGTCGGGGTCGGTTGGTGCTTCGCTCGGTGGGAGCGGACTTGGATCTCCATTCGAAGTTCCGGATGCTTCGGGAGCGGAATCCGTGAGCTCCTGGGAAGAGTCCGAGCCCATCGTTGCTGTCTTGGGCGGCGGGGGGTCATGTCGGATCGGCCTTGGCTGCCTGGATCCTTTGGGAACAGCTCTGACATCACTGTTCTCAGTGACGGGCAATGGCCCTGATGCTTCGCCTCCTGTTTCGGACTGCCTCTCGGGCTGAACCCCCAGGGCTGCATCCTGCTGAGCAGTGTTGAGCCGAGCGCTGAGTCTGATCAGGGCCTGATCCTCGGCTTCGGTGGCAGTGCTTGCTTCTCCGAGAGCACTGCCAAGCGGAGTTGTTCCCTCGAAGGCTTCAACGAGAACCACGCATCGTTCGGAACTCACGTGGCAGAGCTGGGCGTGGGTTCGCATTCCACTTTTCAACCTCATCCATTTCTAGGCTGCGGAAATGGACACAGCTGCACTGTCTTCACTCACTGGCTGGCTGGACGGCGTCGACCAGCTGGGTGAGCTGTTGCCGCTGTTGCCAGTTCTTGTGACCCTTGAGCTGCTCCTTTCAGCCGACAATGCGATCGCCCTGGCAGCCATCGCACGCCAACAGCGCGATCCCGCTCTTGAACGCCGGGCCCTGAATCTCGGAATCGTGATGGCCTTCGGTCTGCGCGTGGGTCTGATTCTGATGGCGCAATACGTTCTTGCGTTTCCTCCGATCCAGCTGATTGCCGGCGGCTATCTGCTCTGGCTCTGTTTCAGGCACTGGAGTTCACGCGCGGAAAGGAGTGACGAAGAGTCTGCTGACGATCCATCCCGCCCGGTCCGATTCAGCCGAACTGTGCTGACACTGGCGATCACCGATCTCGCCTTTTCCATCGACAGCGTGGCTGCTGCTGTTGCCATCAGCGATCAGTTGCTACTTGTGTTGACGGGTGCCTTGATCGGAGTGGTTGCCTTGCGCTTCACATCAGGACTGTTCATTCGCTGGCTGCAGATCTATCCAAGGCTTGAAACCGCCGGTTTTCTCGCCGTCGGCTTTGTGGGTCTCAAGTTGCTGCTGCTGATGGCTCTGCCAACGTTGCATCCATCCGAACTCTTCACGCTCGGGGCAGTGACGGGATTGCTGATCTGGGGCTTTTCCCTGCGTGAGTCGACTCCAGCAGAGGAGTCCTGAAAGCGTGCTCGTGGAAATCCGGCAGACCGGCAGCGAGAAGTTGCTCGATCGCGTTGAACTGGATGAGCCTCCTTCTCCCGGCCGATGGTTTCTTCATGACGACAGCAGCTTTCTTGTCATGCAGAGCCGTCATCGCTACCGACTTCATTCGGGTCATTACCGGCTGAGCTCTGTGGTGCTGATGGTGAAGACACAGAAACGTCCCGCTGATGCACGCTGGTTTGAGCATGGCTGGGTCATCGGAGATCCTGCATGCCGTTTCAATGCGCGCAGTCCCCTGTTGCGCTGCGCTGTGATTCCTGAAGGTCCATGCGAGCGTTGCAGTCACCGGTCGTCATGACAGCCATGAAACGGGAGCGTTGCTGGGTCTGGTTTCGCGGTGGTCTGAATCAGAAGTCCCACTGGGAAGGCGGGTTCTATGCCACAACCGATGATCAGGATGGAGTGCTGATTCAACATGGCAGTTACCGCGACACCAGGGTTCCCGCATGGCGCGTGACCCAGCAGGAGCCATCCGACCCTCATGCAGCCCCTGAGATTCCTGATGACGCTGTCTGGAAAATCATCTGAATCAGCAGCTCAGTGCACGACACCGACGAACGGGGGGTGCAGAGGCTGCCTTCTAGGGTGAAGGATTCGCCTCCATCACGATCGGCGAGTCCGCTGTCACGATCAATGCTCAGGTCGGATTCGATGACCTGGGGCTGGGAGAGCCACTGCTCAAGGCGCTCAGGGACAAGGGCTATGTCCACCCCTCTCCGATTCAGGAGCAGGCCATTCCTGCGGTGATCCGTGGTCGTGATCTCATGGCAGCGGCCCAGACCGGCACTGGCAAAACAGCAGGATTCACACTTCCAATGCTTGAGCGCCTGAGGCATGGCCGACGCTCAGGACGTCGACAGGTGAGATCGCTGGTGTTGACACCGACCCGTGAGCTCGCTGCTCAGGTTCATGAGAACGTTCGTTCCTACGGACGTCATCTTCCCCTGAAAAGTGATGTCGTGTTCGGTGGGGTCAAGATCAATCCGCAGATTGAACGTCTTCAGAAAGGTGTTGACCTGCTGGTGGCAACCCCGGGACGTCTGCTCGATCTGCATCAGCAGGGAGTGCTGCGTTTTGAGCAGCTGGAATGCCTTGTGCTGGACGAAGCGGATCGCATGCTCGACATGGGATTCATTCATGACATCCGTCGATTGATCCGACTGCTGCCGGAACAGCGGCAGACCCTGCTGTTCTCCGCCACGTTCAGCCCACCGATTCGAAAGCTGGCAACAGGTCTTCTGCATCAGCCATTGCAGATTCAGGTCACACCCGAAAATCAGACGGCTCGTTCCGTGGACCAGGTGGTTCACCCCTGCGACATGAAACGCAAATCGGAACTGCTCAGTCACCTGATCAGAGATGGTGACTGGCAACAGGTTCTGGTGTTTTCAAGAACGAAGCATGGAGCCAACCGGGTTGCTGAGAAGCTCAGCAAGGAGGGACTTCAAGCAGCCGCGATTCACGGCAACAAGAGTCAGGGTGCTCGCACCCGTGCACTTCAGGGGTTCAAGCAGGGCAGTGTGCGGGTGCTTGTGGCGACAGACATCGCCGCCCGGGGTATTGACATTCAGCAATTGCCGCACGTGGTCAATCTGGACCTTCCCAACGTTGCCGAGGATTATGTGCACCGCATCGGACGCACCGGACGTGCCGGTGAAACGGGTCATGCGATCTCCCTTGTTGCCGCAGAGGAATCGCTTCTTCTCAAGGCGATTGAACGACTCACCGGAGAAGTCCTGCGCAAGGAGGATGTGAAAGGCTTTGAGCCAACGATTCTTTCGGCGCCACCCCTTGACCTCAGTGGAGGAAGGCGGCGCAGCAATCAAAGGCCACGGCGCAGACATGGAGGCAGCTCAGGCAGTCAGCGAAGGCACTGAACCCGGAGTTGATGGCAGCTTCTTTTCAGCCGAATGTGTCGCCCTGATGCGCCTGCAATTGCTGAACAAGAGCACGACCACTGCACCGACTCTTGCCCTCCAGCTGGGCTTCCCGAACCAGCAGCGGGCAGCCTGAGCTGCTCACGACCAGACCCTCGTCATTGGCTTCAAGAACTGTTCCGCCGGGATGTTCACCGGTCGGCCAGCGGCCAATGAGGGATTGTGCCGCCGGGCTGAGCTGCTGCTGAAGTCTTTCAATCAGCGGTTCCGTGACCCGCAGTTTCAGTCGTTTGCCTTTCCAGATGGTCACAGCCCCAGGAAAGAGAGCCATCACCTTGCGGTGAATCGTCAGTGCGGAATCGGTCCAGTCGATCTGATAATCACTCTTGTTGATCATCCGCGCATAGGTTGCGTCCTGCGTCTGTCGACGCAGTCCCAGCCTGCGATGTCGCTCGTCTTCAGGCCCAGAACCGGCTCTCTCGATCAGTGGAAGTGCTTCCAGCATCAGGTCAGCCGTGAGCTGGCTCAGTCGTGCGCCCAGCTGGTCGGCGTTCTCCAGCAGTCCGATGGACAGTTTCCGCTCGATCAGCACAGGGCCGGTGTCCAGACCCTCCTCCATGGCCATCACCCCGACGCCGGTGTGATCGTCACCTTCCAGAATCGACCATTGGATCGGACCAGCACCACGCCATCTCGGCAGCAGAGAACCGTGACCGTTCCAGCAGCCCAGGGGGGGCTGTCTCAGCACCTGCACTGGCAGGATCTGCCCAAATGCCACCACGACAGAGAGGTCAGCACCGAGATCAGCCAGTTGCTGCTGACAGGAGTGATCCTGACGGATCTTTTCAGGTGTGAAGACAGGGAGTGCCAGTTCGAGCGCTCTGGTCTTCACAGCTGAAGGGATGAGTTGCCTGCCTCGACCGCGACGTCGATCCGGTTGGGTCACGACCCCGACGATCCGATGCCCGGCTCTGTGCAGAGCTTCGAGTGTCGGCACCGCATAGATGGGGGTACCCCAGAACAGGATCTTCAAAGCCAATGGATCGGGCAGTGGATGTCAGGCTTCACCGGTGATGGCCAGGCCATCGACCCACACGTAAGGGCTCACCCCTTCATGCGTGACAACCGATTCGGGCTCGAGATGAACGATTGAACGCATCAGATCACGGATATCGCCGGCCACGGTTGCCGCCTCGACCGAAATGCGTTCACCGTCTCTCACCAGCCAGCCGTCAAATGGCAGTGAGAATGCACCCTGGCTGGCCTTCACACCGGCATGAAGTGCGCTGAGGCTCTCAATCAGAACGAATGTCTGTTTGGTTGAGCAGTGGTCCAGATGCTCAGCTGCGGTGCTCATACCTGGGGTGCGACTCACTTCAAACCAGTCGGGACCGACCGACACCTTTGCTCCCATGCCGGCGTGGCCCGTTGGATCAACTCCGAAATGGCGAGCTGTGGCCTCGGAATGCAGGAAACTCTGCAGACGCCCTTCTTGAATCAGTCGGAGTGCCCTGGTGGGTGTGCCTTCACCATCAAACGGCATGGCTCCGACATGGGCCGGATGCAGACCGTTGTCGGTGAGGTTGAAAAAGGGAACAGCCAGTTGATCGCCGATCGAATCAGCCTTGCTGAGGCTCAAACCATCGAGAACGGCACGTGCGTTGAGCATGCTGCTGAATGATCCGATCAGATCAAGGAAGGCTTCAGGTGTGAAGCAGACCAGATAACGCCCGGTGTCGATCGGCTGATAGTTGAGATGGCTGATGGTGCGCTCTGCCGCCTCTTCGATGCATCCGGTCAGGTCGAGATCACGACTGCCAAGCGCCACACGAACGGCACCACCGCTCCGCGGTTTTCGGCCGCTCTCCTCAGCGCGTGCCATCAGAAAAATGCTGGCCTGCGTGCGCTGTGCCTGACGCAGTGCACCCTCGCTGTTCAGATAGATACGCTCGCTGCTGCCCTCATTGAGAGCGTTGTAGGGGAGTGTGCCGATGGCGGGATGACGTCCCAGCAGTTGTTTTTCAGCACTCAGCAGTTGATCGAGAAGTGTCTGGATCCCCTGGGGCTCCTGCAGCGGACGGTGGAGATCAGGCTGAGGTGCTGTGGCGAGCGGAGAAAACCCTGGGACGTCATCAGGATTTCCGAAAGCGCTTGCCTGATGAGCACCCATCAACGCTTTTTCAAGACCTGAATCGGAAAGATCGGAGGTGCTTGTGATCCCGACCAGACCCTGCTGGTTCCAGACACGAACCGTGATTGAACTGCGTTGCGAAGCCTTCAGCTGCTTCGCTTCACCGCGATCAACCTGAACCGACGCACTGCTGCTCCGACTTGCACCAAGGTCCCATTTCGAGACGCCTTCACGCTGCGCCAGCGAGTGGAGCTGAGACTGAATGGAGGAGATGTTGAGAGGTTGGTTGACCATGCTCAACGACCTCCAACGGTGATGGAATCAACCTTCACATGAGGCTGACCAACAGTCACGAACACGCTTCCGCTGACAGAACCGCAATATCCAGCGGCAAGTTCAAGATCATCAGCACACATGGAAATTCTCGGCATGACCTCTTTGGCATCGCCGATCAAGGTCGCTCCCTTGACCGGTTTGCCGAGCTGCCCGTTTTTGATCAGATAGCCCTCTTCAACGGAAAAATTGAACTGGCCGGTTGCTCCGACGCTTCCAGCACCCATTGATTTGCAATAAAGACCCAGGTCAACGGAGCTGATCAGGTCATCAATGCTGTGGGGACCCGCTGCGATGTAGGTGTTGCGCATGCGGCTCGCGGCAGCGAATCCATGGTTCTGTCGTCGACCGCTTCCTGTGCGGGCGTGTCCGGTTCTGATCTCACCGGCCCTGTCACTCAGGAAGCACTGCAGGATGCCGTTCTCAATCAGAACGGTTCTCTGCGGCTCCATTCCTTCGTCATCCATGGAAATGGATCCGAAGGCCCCACCACTGAGACCCTCATCGATGGCAGTGACGGCGGGATGGGCGATGCTTTCGCCGACGCTGTCCGCGAAAGGAGTGGAGCCACGCTCGACCTGGGTGGTTTCAAGAAGATGTCCGCAGGCTTCATGGAAGATCACGCCGCCGAAACGATTGGCCAGCACCACCGGCATCTGGCCACCGTCGACGTAATCCGCACGAAGCATTTTTGCTGCACTGTCACAGACTTCCTGGGCCGATGCGTCCACATCCCAGCTACAGAGATCGTCCGGTCGGTCAGTGCTTCCGTAGCGACGGGCAATGCTGGATCGATGTTCGCCGTCTGCTGCCAGCACACTCAGACCACTGGACTGATGAAGCCTGATATCGCGAGCAAATGTTCCGTCACTTGCCGCCACAAGAACCTCCTGCCAGTCACGCGCAAAACTGCCCCGGCGCACATCGAGATGCTGACCTCGCTTTTGAAGACACTGGGTCCCTTCGAGCAGACGCTGTGTGATCGTCACCAGATCGGGTGTGCTGTCCAGCCAACCGTTCTTTGAGGAGCCGTAATCGCGGAATGTGCCCAGGCCATCGAATGAACACTCAGCACTCAATGAGGTGTGACTGAGTTGAAGCATGGCCAGAGCTTGCTGGAGAGCCTCTTCAAGACCATGGTCACTGAGGTCATTGGTGCTGACGAAACCATCCCTGCCAGAACGGAAGACAC
>CAYWOE010000038.1:0-9952 GCA_964459855.1 uncultured Synechococcus sp.
AGACGACACCAACAGCTTGCGCTGGTGTCTCGATCGATGGCTGCTTGGCCTGGCATTGCCCGAGGAACCTGGTCTTGCTCTTGATGGCTGTGCTCCCGCCCTCACGGATCTGAGCCTGCAGCAGCTGGAGGCGTGGTGGCCACTGCTGGATCAACTGGCCGAGTGGATCGCCCGGTTGCGTCTGCGTGCCCCGTGCCGTGAATGGGTGGATCGACTGCGCAGACTGCTCCAGGACATTTTCAATGACGGAGGGAACTGGGACTGGGAGCTGCAGGCGATTCATCAGTGCCTTGACACGTGGCAACTGCAGGCCGATGACTGTTCGCTGGAGCTGGATGTTGGCGTAGTGATCAGCATTCTTGAGGAAGCTCTTTCCGCCGAGAGCGGCCGCTTCGGTCACCGCAGTGGTGCTCTCACAATCAGCGCGCTGGAACCGATGCGCGCCATCCCTCACCGGGTCATCGTGCTGATGGGCCTCGACGCCTCCTCCTTCCCGAGACACCAGGAACGAGCGGGCTTTCATCTGCTTGAACTGCAACGTCGACTCGGCGACCCGAGCAGCACAGACCAGGACCGCTATGTGTTGCTGGAGGCACTGCTTTCAGCGCGGCAGCATCTCCTGATCAGCTGGAGCAGTCGTGATGAGCGACGGGGCGAGGAGCTGCCGCCCTGTCCGCCTGTGCAGCAGTGGCTCAGCCTGCTCTCGGAACAGCTGGATTCCGTTGAAATGCAGCAGCTGCTGATCTGTCCGCCTGCCAATCCCCTCGATGCCGACAATTTCCTGCCAACCCCGCAGGCATCGGCACTCAGCTGCGACCGGCGGCTTCTGGAAGCACGACGGGATCTCGATGCCCAGCTGAGAGACGAGCAACCTGATCAGCATCTCGGCCTGGCCTTGCCGATTGTCTGGGAGCATCCGAGCGTCGATCCAGCAGCGCCCGTCAACGCGAACGTGACTGACGCGGAAGCGCTCGAAAGGCTGGACCACTGGCTCCTGGCGCCTCAGAAACAGTGGTTGAGACAGCAGGGGATCGATGCAGGCGAGTGGTGTGATCCAGTGAACGATCTCTCGCCCCTGGAACTGCCGGAGTTGGATTGTCATCAGTTGCTCAGACAGCGACTGGCTGAACAGCTGGAACGGCTTGACGACGACCCGGCAGCGCGCTGGAACAGTCCGGAGCCAGGGGACTGGACAGCGCGCAGTTACGGACAGGGCCGCATGCCACCGGGAGCTGCAGCTGTTCTGGATGACGAGCGACTGGAGCGTCGCTGGCAGAACCTGCAGACCACGCTTCTGAGCCTTGGTCCTCTCCGGCTGCAGCCGCAATCCGGCTGGTCCAGCTCAAGCGTTTTGCTTGCTGGAGACACCGCCGTTGAGATCAGCACATCCAGGCTGAAATCGCGTTCCGTTCTGCAGGGCTGGCTGAAACACCTTCTTGCCCAGCTGGATCACACGCCCTGCAGCACAGCGGTGGTCTGTCGTCCGGACGGCAGTGCCAAAGCCGACCACTTCCACATCGCCATGCGCTGGAAAGCACTGAATCCCGAGGAGGCAGGCGAGCAGATCCTGCTGCTGCAACGGCTTGCCATCCAGGGAATTCAGCAGTGCTGGCCGGTTCCACCCGAAAGCGGCCTGGCCAGAGCGCTGGCATGGCCCAAGGGTGAGGAAGCGGCGGATCGAGCCTTCATCAGTCGCTGGCAGGGAAGTTTCAGTCGCTGGGCAGAGCGGGACCAGCCGGAGCAGAAGCTGTGTTTCGGCAGCGACTGCGACGCTGGAAGGCTGCTTCATCACGAAGGGTTTGAAGCAGCCTTCCAGGCCTTGTATCAGCCCTTGCTGGAGGCACGTTGCCGATGACACAGGCAACCCCTGGCAGCGCAGGGCGCTTCGAAGCCAATGCCTATCCATTGACGAGCGGTGTTCGTCTTCTGGAGGCGAGCGCCGGCACCGGCAAGACGTTTGCTCTGGCCCATCTCGTCTTGCGCCTGGTCACAGAACAATCGCTCAGCCTTGATCAGCTGCTGGTGGTGACCTTCACCGAGGCGGCAGCTGATGAGTTGCGCGACAGGATCGGACGCCGACTCGATACGGCGCTGCAGGGACTGCTGCACAGAGAACGTCACGACACTGCGTGGCCTGAGATCGATGCAGTGCTGAAGAACTGGCTTGAGCAGCACGGACAGACCTCCACTCAGCGCCGAAGGCTGGCCAGTCGTCTGCTGGAGGCTCTGGAAGCCCTTGAGCGGGCGGACATCACCACCATCCATGGTTTCTGCCGACGCAGTCTTCGCCGACAGGCCCTGCAGAGCGGTCAGTCTCTGGATCTCGCCCTTGATGATGATCCCCAGACCCTGGCCACCCAGGTGGCGCATGACCTCTGGCGTGATGAGGTGCTGAGGCTTGATCCCAGAGATGTGGGAGGACTGCTTCAGGCAGGTCTGAGCCCCGAAGCACTTGCTTCGGCACTGCACAGACTCGATGGCGACTGCGCGATCCGCATCGCTGAGGATGCCGAACCGATCTCAGCCGAGCAGTCTCTCGCCGAAGCTTTCCCGAGCTGGCTGCTGAACCGCTGGGAGCAGTTCATCGAGCAATGGCGCGAGCAAGGAATGGTGCTGGAGCAGGCTCTGCGCAGCTGCGCAGCTGAATGGCGCAGCCTCGGAGCCACCAACACCAAACCGTTCAGTTCCCGCCCAACAAGAGACCGATGCCAGGAGCTCGATCACTGGACAGAACAGATCAGCAATGCCAGGGAGGCTCCGGTTCACTACGACGACGTGCGCGATCAGGCTCTGCTGGGAGGTTATTTCCATCCGGGCAGCTTCGAAAAAACGGCGCGCTCATGCGGTGAAGACGATCCCAATCTTCCCTCTCCTGCATTGCAGACCGCCATTGCCGCTCTCTGGGACGGTCCAGCAGAACAGACCTGGCGCTATCTGCTGATTCGCGGACTGACTCTGATCAGCGAACGGCGCAGACAACGAGGCGTTGTGGGTTTCTCAGGACTGCTGGATGCCCTCGACCCTGCCGGGAATTCTGATGCGGAATCGTGGCTCACGCCTCTGCGAGCACGCTATCGGGTGGCTCTGATCGATGAATTTCAGGACACCGATCCGCTGCAGTGGAGGTTACTGAAAACCGCCTTCGCAACACCGAACCACCTGCTGCTGATGGTTGGAGACCCCAAACAGGCCATCTATCGATTTCGCGGCGGAGATCTGAGCACTTATAAAACAGCGCGGCAGGATGCGGACCGCATCGATGCGCTGCTCGACAACCGCCGCACGACGCCTCAGTTGATGCGGGGCATGAATCAACTGATGGCTCCCGGCCTTCAGCTCTCTGAATTGAACGTGCCCGAGGTGACGCCCCGGTCCTGCGCAGAACCTGTGTCATTACCGAAGGGACAGGCATCACTCCAGGTTCTCGACGTCAATCCCGAAGATCAGGACTCCGAAATCAGCCGCACAGCCGTTGAGGACACCATCCCCAGCATTGCAACGAACCTGATCCTGCAGACCCTGGAAAACGATCAGGAACTGGATCCCTCCGACTTCTGCATCCTGGTCAGCAAGCATCGACAGGCTGAAGCAATCCGCGCAGCACTGGCGACAGCTGGGCTGCCAAGCCGTCTTGTCAGTCAGGGAGATGTCTTCACCAGCCCTGGAGCCTCCGATCTGCAGACGTTCCTTGATGCGCTGGCACGTCCTGCCCATTCCGGGGGACTGAGGCAGCTGGCTGTGTCCTCACTTCTGCAGTGGACGAGCGGGAAGCTGGCGGATTCCGAGGACAACGGTGAGCTGGACCTGCTGGCCTCACAGGTGCAGCGTCTCGCCGCAGAGCTGCCGAGGCTTGGGCTGATGGGTTGTCTGGCACGACTGATGGACGGGCAGACCTTGGCCGATCTGTCGAGCCGCGGCCGACGTCTTGGAGACCTTCAGCAATGCGCACGACTTGTGCAGGACACCATGCACCGCCAGGGTCTGGACGCCTCCAGCGGGGCCGACTGGCTGCGACGTCAGCGACTTCATCCCCCCGAGACGATCCAGGAACAACGGCAGCCTTTCAGCGACCTTGCCGCGAGTGCAGTGGCTGTGGTGACCGTTCACCGCAGCAAGGGTCTGCAGTATCCCGTGGTGATCTGCCCGTATCTGTGGGAAGCCCCCTCCTCAGGGAAAGGGCCTCTCTGGCGTGTGCCTCCAGGGAGTGACCCTGCCAGCTGGCGCGTGGCGCTCAATCCGCATTGGGGACTGGGGCATGCCGCCAGCCATCATGATCAGAAAGAGAGCCAGGCGGAAGCCGAACGCCTCGCCTACGTTGCCATTACAAGGGCTGAACGCCATCTCGTGCTGTTCGAAGCCAAGGCTGCCCGACAGGAGGGCAATCCACTCGCACCGTGGCTGGAACCCCTTGCTGATTCACCCGCGTCATTGATCAGCAGGCGCCGTGTCGAACTCACCCCTGAGACCAGGCGTTGGCGACCACACATGGGGCAGCGTGATCTGAGCTGCGGCCCGGTGCCGGCCCATGGCTTTGATCGCAGCTGGGGACGCAGCAGCTACTCCGCCTGGATCTCTGGCCATGACGGTGTGAAGGCCAGCAGCCCGGATCCTCGCAGTCTCGAGGAAGGCCGCGATGTGGATGCACGCACCGTTTCCGATAGCGAAAGCCTGTCCGGCAGCGTTCCAGGTGAAGCGGTGGATCCTGATGACAGCCCTCTGGGACTGTTTCCCAGGGGGGCAGCCGCTGGTGATTGCCTTCACCGCATCCTGGAGCAGATCCCGTTTGATCAAGCCATCGCCCAGGACAGCAACCGTGCGCTTGTGGAACGGGAGCTGACGCGTTCCGGGCTCGAAACCAACCTTGTTGACGGTGTTCTCGAAGGACTGTCAACGCTGATGCAGGCACCTTTCGGCGGGCCACTGGGCAACCTGCAGCTGCAGTCGCTGCACAGCGGACGGCGACTGCATGAGCTGAGCTTTGATCTTCCCGTGGCCCACGAGGGCAGGGCGGTGGGACCTCGGCAACTGGCGAGTGCTTTTCGCATGCAGCCCGATCAGCGGTTCGGGGGAAGCTATGCCGACTCACTGGAGAACCTGGATTTCCTGAGCAGGGGGTTCCTGACCGGATCCATTGATCTGGTGTTCACAGACAGCGACGATCCCGACACAGCCCGCTGGTGGGTTGCGGACTGGAAAAGCAACTGGATCGGAGAAAGAGATATGGACGGGCGTCCGATGCACTGCGGCCCCAGGCATTACTCACAGAACGCCATGGAGGAGCAGATGCATCTGCATCACTACCCACTCCAGGCCCATCTCTATCTGGTGGCTCTGCATCGCTTCCTTCAATGGCGACTGGACGGCTACCAACCGCAGAGACATCTCGGCGGTTACGCCTACATTTTTCTGCGTGGTGTTTCCAGAAAGGGAGGCAGCGGAGTGATCCTTGAACAACCACCCCTGAAGCGGCTGCAACGTCTCGACGCTGTCCTGAGAGGTGAATCCTGATGGATGCACAGTCTCGGAGCAACCCTGCAGCGGTTCTGGGCAGGGGAATGACCTCCATGCTGCTGCGACGACATCCGCCACCGGCGAAGTTCAGTGACAACGAGATCGCCGCTCTCAAGGATGTGGTGAAGGCCATGACCCAGGCTCTCAGCCAGGGTGGGATGAGCATTGATCTGAGCGACGATGCAGCGGCGCCCGGTGAACTGAACGCGAAGGGCTGGCCGATCACACACCGCATGGCGCTGGAGGCCAGCGGCTGGCTGCACAGCGATCCCGTGCTGATGGTGATGGATGGCGATCAGCTGCACTGGCGGCGGTGGCATCGAGGCATGCAGGCCCTGGAGCAGACCCTGATCAAACGCAGCACCCTGCCTCCGTTCGACTCGGCACATGGAACGCAGCGCATCGACAACAGCAAATCTCTCGAAGCGGAACTGCGACTCAATTCGCAGCAGCTGGCGGCGGTGAACGCCGTCAGCGATCACCGGGTCGTGTTGCTGAGCGGTGGGCCCGGCACCGGCAAGACAAGCACCGTGCGCGCCATGCTGATCCGGGCCATGACCGAGCGCGGAGATCTGCGCATTCATCTCGCTGCCCCCACAGGAAAAGCAGCACGTCGACTGCAGGAGGCGATCCGCTGCGATCAGCGCACCGCCGACTTGCCCTGCACAACCCTGCATCGACTGTTGCAGGCGAGACCAGGCGGATTCAGCCGTCATCGACGCAATCCCCTGGCAGTGGATCTCCTGGTCGTGGACGAAGTCTCCATGGTTGACCTGACCCTGGCGCAGGCGCTGATGGAGGCTCTGCCGGCGAAAGCGCAGCTGCTGCTGGTCGGTGATGCCAATCAGCTGCCACCGATCGGCGTCGGTGCTGTCTGGCGACATCTGCAGAGAGAGGACCTTCAGCGGCGCTTCGGGCCCGCAGCCGTATGCCTCCATGAGGTGTACCGCAACCGGGGAGAGTTGGCGCGATTGAGTGACGTGTTGTGCCGAGAGGGAGCGGATGCTTTCTGGGCCGACCTTGAGCATCTCGCTGCTGACGCCAACGTGCGTCAGGTGAAGTGTCAGTCTCCCGGTCTTCCAGCTGTGGTCACGGAGGCCGTGAGTCAGAAGATGGAACAACTGCGCTCTGCGGCCGGCAACCTGACGCTGAGACCCGACGGAAGCCCCGATCCCGAGCAGGCCCATGCTCTTCTTGAGAAGCTCGATGCCTTGATCGTTCTCTGTCCGAGGCGTCGCGGGATGTGGGGCGTTGACAGCCTGCACCGACAGCTTGTTCCGGGTACTGATGCCGGTGACTGGCCCGAGGGATTACCGGTGCTCTGCAGCGACAACCAGACGGACCTCGGACTCGCCAACGGCGACCTTGGCCTCTGCATCGGCAGTGGCGAGATGCGCAGACTGCTGTTCCGATGCAGTGATGACAGCGGCGGCAGCGCCTTTCGATTGCTGCATCCAGCCAGGGTGCGCAGAACCGAGCCGGCGCTGGCCCTCACCATTCACAAGGCTCAGGGAAGCGAGGCTGACGAGGTTCTGCTGCTCTGGCCACCCAGCGATGACACAGCGGTCACTGCTCTTCTGTACACCGCCATCACCCGAGCGCGTCATCAACTGACCGTGATGCGACTGGCATCCAGCGACAGCGGCGGCATGCTGGGGGCGATCGATCGTCAGGGGTCGGTGTGACGACAAGGGTTGAACGTCCCTGGGGCTGGTACGAGGAGCTGGCGGAAGGTCCGGGCTACAAGGTGAAGCGACTGCTTGTGAAAGAGAACGCACGGCTCAGCCTGCAGCGCCACCAGCACCGCAGCGAACACTGGGTGATTGCCTCAGGAACCGGCTCTGTCTACTGCGATGGCAACTGGATGGACGCATCCGTTGGCAACAGCTTTGACATTCCTGTGATGGCGATCCATCGGGCCTTTGGAGGACCCGGAGATCTGCTGATCATCGAAGTGCAGAAGGGCGCAATTTTGCTGGAATCCGACATCGAACGACTGGAGGATGACTTCGGGAGGGTGATACGTTGACCCTTCACCTTTGAAAAGAAGGCAAGCAATACTGCGCGGCACATCATGCCGATGGGACGTTGCAAGCCTGATTTGAAGGATCAATCAGGCAGAGCGCCATCAACGACATGACCCAGACGCATCCGCAGGCCGTTGAGCCCTGCGCAGTGGATCTCACTGTTTCCGAGCTTCCTCTTCAGGCCAGCACTGCCTCGGAACAGGATCTGTTCACCACCGTGATCGAACCGAGCGAAGACGACGAGAGTCCCTCTGGATTTGCAGGATTCGGATTCAGCGATGCATTGCTGAAAACTCTGCATGAGAAGGGCTACAAGGAGCCCTCTCCGATTCAGAAGGCGGCTTTCCCGGAGCTGATGCTGGGCCGTGATCTTGTCGGCCAGGCGCAGACAGGTACGGGCAAGACGGCTGCCTTTGCTCTACCCCTGCTGGAACGGCTGGAGGGGCGCAGCGCTCAGCCCAGGGTGCTGGTGCTCGCTCCGACCCGGGAACTGGCCATGCAGGTGGCTGACTCCTTCAAGGCCTATGCAGCAGGGCATCCCCATCTGAATGTGCTGGCGATTTACGGCGGATCTGATTTCAGATCCCAGATCCATGCCCTCAAGCGTGGGGTGGATGTGGTGGTCGGAACCCCCGGGCGCGTGATGGATCACATGCGCCAGGGCACGCTGAACACATCAGGGCTGCGCAGTCTGGTGCTGGATGAAGCCGATGAGATGCTGCGGATGGGCTTCATCGACGATGTCGAATGGATCCTCGATCAGCTCCCGCAGGAGCGGCAGGTGGTGCTGTTCTCGGCAACAATGCCGAGTGAGATCCGCCGTCTTTCCAAGCGCTACCTCAGCGAACCTGCGGAGATCACCATCAAGACCAAGGACCGAGAAGCAAGAAGAATCCGTCAGAGATCAATCACGCTGCAGAACGCACACAAACTCGAAGCGCTGAACCGGGTGCTGGAGGCCGTGACCGGTGAAGGTGTGATCATTTTCGCGCGCACCAAGGCGATCACGCTCACCGTGGCGGAATCTCTCGAGGCATCGGGACATGACGTGGCCGTTCTCAACGGCGATGTTCCGCAGAACCAGCGTGAACGCACCGTTGATCGACTGCGGAAGGGCACGGTGAACATCCTTGTGGCCACAGACGTGGCAGCCCGTGGTCTCGATGTTGATCGGATCGGACTGGTGATCAACTACGACATGCCGTTTGACAGCGAGGCCTATGTGCATCGCATCGGCCGCACAGGTCGTGCCGGCCGCACAGGCGAGGCGATCCTGTTCATCACCCCACGGGAGCGACGCTTTGTCGGCAACCTTGAACGGGCTGTGGGGCAGGCCATTGAGCCGATGGACATCCCCAGCAATGCCGAGATCAATGAATGTCGACTGACTCGTCTGCGTGATCGCCTCTGCCAGGCAGCCTCGGCGGAGGCCAATGAGGAAACATCCCTGCTGCAGGAGCTGATCCTGAAAGTGGGTCAGGACAATGAACTCAGCATGGAGCAGCTTGCCCTGGCCGCCATGCGACTGGCGGTCGGTGATCAGCCCCTTCTTGTCCAGGGTGATGAAAGCTGGCTCAAGGCCCCTTCCCGCGCCGACCGTCGCGATGATCGCCGTGACCCCCGAGGTCGTGATCGGCGCCGTGTTGATCGCGATTCACGCCCCCCCGAGGACAACATGATGCGGTACCGGGTGGAGGTTGGTCACCGCGACCGTGTCAAACCCGGCAATCTTGTGGGTGCAATCGCCAACGAATCAGGCCTGCAGGGTCGGATGATCGGCAGGATTCAGATCTTTGACACTCACAGCCTCGTGGATCTTCCCAAAGGCATGCCTGATGACGTTTACAACGCCCTTCGCAGGTTGAAAGTGATGAATCGGGAGCTTCAGATCTCTCAAGCCGCCTGAAGCCGATGCTTGTCCGTCTCTGCTGCATCAGCATGACCTTCACCATGCTGATGCAGCACCACGGACCTGCCAGATCCACGGAAACTGACAACAGAATCACCGAACTTTGCCTTGCGGGCTTCAACGCGGCGATGGTCCAGGCCGGGAAAATCCCTCCTGATGGAATGGGTCGTTTCACCTGTGACTGCTTTCTCAGCGAAGTGAACAAAGGCGATTCAATTCAGTGGCCAACCCTTCTGGCGAGCATTGAATCGGCACAGAACACCTGCAAGAAGAAGGCCGCGGAACGATTCAAGATCTGAATCGAATCCGTCATGGATCAGTCAGTTCTGAAAATCGGTCAAGACCATCGGTGACGATCTGAGATTGGAAGAGAAAGTTTGCACGACCCCGAACGACACGTCATCAACTCCGTTTCCGCAGTTCCCCCCTGTTCAGGCTGTAGCGTGTAGCGGCATCAGCTTCACGTTCGGCTCTGATCGGCTCGCTCCCCCCGGCTTCAGCTTTT
>CAYWOE010000039.1:0-9544 GCA_964459855.1 uncultured Synechococcus sp.
ACTCCCTTGGTAGTCCGGGACGCAGCTTCTTGACTGAGCCCCAGAGCTCAAGCGCAACCTCTCTGAGGAGTTCCTTGTCTGCCATTCGAGCCCGCTGCGATCCGTCTGTTCGTTCGCATCAACTTACCGTTCAGAGTGCATCACGCCTCAGCTGAGCCGGAACAGGCCGCCGAGCCAGGCTCTCAACACCCTCGGGAACGGATGTGAACACGCCAGGATGTGCCCATGGCTTTCACTCTCGTCTACGACGGCGGCTGCCCTTTCTGCAGGCACTTCGCTCAACGCAGTGAACTGATCGGTGGCCTCCCTGACCTTGTGATCAGGGACGGACGCAGTGACCATGAACTGAGAGCGATGCTGCGCAACAAGGGGTTCAACCTCAGCAACGGCGCCGTCCTGATGGAGGGGGAGCGGATCTGGCATGGCAGCGAAGCCATCTCAATGCTCTGTCGACATCTCTCCCCCAGCGATCCTCTGCTGCAGCTCCTGAACGGTCTGTTCAGGGATTCAGCAAGAGCAGGCTTTTTCTATCCAGGACTGCTGATGGCGAGACGGATTGCGCTTGGTCTGCGTGGTCTTCCGGTCGATCCTGATCAGACCTGAGCGGACGTTCCGAGCAGCTTGCCGGTCAGCGGTTCAACCGGCTCGACCTGATGATCGTGCTGGTACGCGAACTCGTCCAGTTCAGCCTGCAATTCCAGCAACATCACAGCCATTGAATGCGCCAGTTCCCTGCCGAAGCTGATCTGCATGAACCCTTCACGTTCCCGACCCGGCGGTTCTAAGGACGCTGCGGAAGAAGACGTGGATCTCGGCAATGTGCCGTTACATGAGGGGCCGCACGCTGATCAGGCGGCGGCCCGGATGATCACTTGTGCTCCCGTTGCCAGCGACTGAAATTGGCTGCGGAGAACTTGTGACCATGGCGCATTCCGACCTTGGCCACACAGGCTGTATCACCAGCGCACTGCTCGACTTCTCGGCGGATGTTGTCGTTGCCGTTGGCCCTGGCCATAAAAGTCTCCAGCTGCTTCATGGACATGGTGAACCTCCAGAGGGATTCCTCACCGCTAACCAGGCCTGGCGGGAACATCCGAATCCATCGGTTTTTCTTCCCCAGTCCGGGCGTGCTCACATGAGCACGCCCGGCAGCGATCTGTTCTGTTCCGGTGGCACCGGTCGCTGAGGCAGGGGTCCCTGCTGGGGCAGCACCCGGTACTGAACCCGCACGCGCGTGCGGGCTGCACAGTGCGTGATCAGGCCGAGCAGAAGAACCAGCAGCAGCCCGGTGGAAGCACGCTGATTCATCTCACCACCTCATACGGCATCACTTGCGGCCGACGATCACCGGGGGAGTCCCGCCGGCACCTCCGGGCAACCCAGGCACCACCTGGGTCTGACCATCCCACTTGTCGAGAAAGAGTTTGTAGAGCACCTGATCATCCAGACTCTTGTTGAGGGTGTCGTAACGCAGGGCCTCCTGTTCAGCGATCTTGACCTCGGTCTGGGCGCGCAGCAGCTGCTGCTCAGCGATCTGCTTCTGCTCGATGGCAGCCCTGTACTCCTCTGCGATCTCAAGGCCGGTGAGATCCAGACCCACAACCTTCACGTAGTCGAACTGATCAAGCTCCTCGGCAACCGTTGAGGCCACCAGCGCAGAGATGTCGTTCCACTCGGAAGCGATCGTCACCAGTTCGTACTGGGAAAACACCGATTTGAGCGCTTTCAGAAGCGAAGGCTGAATGATGCGCGGATAAACATCGCGGTCACTGCTGGCGATCGTGCTGTAGACCCTGCCGGCTTCATCCGGGCGCAGTGCGTATTTGATCGTGGCCGTGGCCTGAATCACCTGAAGATCCTTGGTGAGCGTGGCGAAGTTCTCTGGCCTGACCTGCGTTCTGATGCTGAATGGCCAGACCTGCTGAACCAGCGGAAGCTTGGCGTTGAGTCCCGGTTGCCGCGGAGCCCCGCTGACTTTGCCGAGGGTGGTGATCACGGCGACTTCACCGGCGGGCACCACGAACAACGCCTGACCCACCAGAAGCAGTCCAGCCAGGACAATGGCCACGATGGCCACCAGACCGCCTTCGGGACCTCCTGGGTTGGCCGATCTCATCGACGAGGGGCTCTGCATGTGGAGAAAGCGTCAGACGCTCGAATTCGCCTTCTTCTAGCGACCGGACGACCACTCTGCTCGCGAGGCTGAGCGAGCCCTGATAGCGTCCGCCCATCCTGTCTGGGTCCCATGCTGAGAAGCCTGCTCTCGCTTCTGTTTGTCGCTCTCATGCTGATGGCGCAACCGGCATGGGCGGCAGACCTGCGGCTCACTTCCGTGACGCTTGCCCCCTGTGATGCGTCCGACCCCGGATCCCAGCCCAGGGACAGCAACGCACAGCAGGGCAGGATCTCCAGACCTGAGGGCGCCAGTTGCTACGTGCTCAGCGGAAGCGTGAGCAACCCCGGTCGCAACACCGTGGTGGACACCGATGTCTTCGCCCGGATCCTGGACCGCAGCGGCGAGCCGGTGCTTCAGAACCGCACCCGGGTGGGATCGATCGGCGATGTCATGCCGGGGGATCACCCCTTTGCGCTGCGCCTGGCGGTGCCTGCCGGAACACCGGGACCGTTCGAAGTCAAGAATCCGCGTGCTCGGGGCTTCAGCGCACCGGTGCGCAGCAGGGCCGGCGATGACGAGGAGCTGCTGCCGCTGGAGCAGGGCGTGGTGCAGCCTGGAATGGAGGACGGGATCAGCTGATGCTGCAGATGCTGCGAGCCGGAGCGGTGATCATCCTGCTGCTGATCGGCATGGCTCTGATCAGCTTCCACCCCCGGGCGCGCCAGCCGGGACGCAGCATGCACTCTCTTCAGGACAACCGGATGATGCCCAGAAACACCATGAGACGTCTGCGAGAGGACAGGCTCTAGGTCTGCATGCTCACGACGCGGTGCCGGTCGTCTCAACGTGGATTGCCGAGCATGAATTCACCAACGGAACACTCCAGATGACCGGGAAGCCCTGATGCCTCTTCAAACAACCCGCTGCTGCCGAAGCTGAGACCGCAGGGCGCGAGTCCAAGGGCTGTGGCCACCAGATAGAGCTGCTGATACATCGATCCGACATCCTTGAGAATCAGCGCATAGGACAGGCCCGTCTGTCGGTGCAGGCCTGCCTGTCTGGCATAACGCGCAGCCATGACGATCAGAACGTCGGGCTGCTGACCCTGACCCGACGAAACCGGTGCTGCCTGAGGTGCGCGACAGGTTGAGGCTGCCGCCAGTTCAAGCATGCGCAGGCAGGGATCACTGAGGCCACTCAGTTTTCCCAGGCAATGCCGGCTGGAATCGTAGTGATAGAAACCCGGCTGAAGGCCGCTGCAGCGACGAAGGCATAGGTACAGCTCGATGGAGTGAAGGGCTCCGGCACTGGCCACAGGCCTCAACAGGCCCTCATAGGCGCGGGGCAGGCCTGGATCGCAGATGATTTCCTCTCTGATATGCGCGGAATGCCAGAGCAGCGCACTCAGGAGCTCCGCACTGATCGGCTGTTCCCGGTACACACGAATCGTTTGTCGATCACGAATGACCTGAAAGAAATTCAGATTGCCATTGATACGGGATGGTTCCGGTAGATCAACTTCTTCAAGAATGATTCTCTGTTGCTTCGCAGGCAGCTTGTTCTGAATGACAGCAGCCTGGAACGAGTCCATCGATGACAGATCAATCTCGTGTTCACGCGTCTGACAGTGAAAAGCGAGGTCGCTGGCCGTCCAACCAGCCTCCACGGCATGCTGATCGAACTCCACGACTCCCTGTTCATCACAGAGTCCTGCGATACCGGATGTCAGCAGCAGAGAGATCAGATCATCGAAGTGAATGAGCAGATCATCCGGCAAACCCTGCCTGAGAGACTCCCCGGAGCAGGGCGCTGCGAGCTTCGTCAGCAGATGAAACAGTCTGCTGTCAAACAGATGCAGGCTTGCGCAAGCCAGGGGAGAGCAGATCTCAAGAGCATCAGGGCAAGGCCGAACACTGACAAATTGTGAAAACCTGATTCGATTGTTTGCGAGCGGAGCCCGTCTCAACCTGAGGCAGGGCTTGACAGGATTGAATCGAATCGCTGCACCGCTCCAGCTGCTGATTTCCGTCAGCAGCAGTCCTTTTACAAAAAGATCTTCAAGACCGTAGGGCCGATCCCGCCTCTCAAGTTCATGCTTCGAAGAAGACTCAGGAATTGAAAACAACCCACAGTCAACTCCATTTTCTGACAACGATTGCAAAAGGCTTGCAAGAGAATCACCAACACAAGAAAGACGAACTGTCTTGCGAATCGAATTCAAGCGTTCTGCATAAGGAGTGGTAATGACAACATCATCACCGACCGAGCTGAGATGAACATCGTCCCGAAATCTGCATGTATGCATACGCCCGACCCTAGCCTCGAGCCATAGCAATGCATGACAGACAGAACAGCGTCGGGTGCGACTAAAGCATCAGAAGAACATTTATAACCATGAAAGGGTCACGAAAAACTGATTATTGAATGAAAAACAGGATCAATATTCTCGCTGATTCAGATCAGACATCGGCCGACGATGCCAAAACACCAACCGATCAGGCTATATATTTCCAGAATTTTCTGTTGAACGCATATCGCGTCCAGAAATACAGAGTCAACAGAAAGGCGCCAAGAAAACCAAGACCCATCCCCCACATCAGGGTGTCTTCCACACCAAGGAAATCCATGCAGTGAAAGAACGCACCTGCCATGAAAAACAGAAAGCCGTAGGCTCGAAAATGCTTCGGCAATTCAAATGAAGACTGCTTTGTTTCCTTCATTTCTCGTTAGAACCTCTGTTCAAGAAAGCGAACCATGCTCCGGCGACAAGAAGCATTGCCGGTACTCCGGCGAAGTAAACACTGGAGTCTGACTTTCCGGCATTGACAATCCAGAAAACTCCCCAGAACCAGGTGATCAGAAAGATCAGATTCAGCAGCAACTTGGAGGAGAATTGTGCGATCAGCACTTCTCCAACGCGACGCTGAAAAGTTGTAGCTTGATTGTTAGCCATAATCATCAGTGCCGACTAAATTTTGATACTGGAACGCCTGCTTGCAGTATCAATTGCTGCCACCTGAAAGTTCCTCTGGGGCGGGAGACGGAATCAATTGATTCAGCAGGGAAAGCTGGTCCTCGTCCTGACGCTTGACCACTTCCCAGCCAGCCGGATCCCATGGAGCCAGCAATGGCTCGAGAGCCCTCAGCTGCTGTCCGTCGACAGACGCCATCCAGGCATCTTCCAACCCCTGTGGAATCAGCACAGGCATGCGGTGGTGCAGTGGCCTGACGAGCTCATTCGGAGCCGTGGTGAGAATCGTGCAGGTGTCCAGTTCACTGCCGTCGCTTCCCAGCCAGCGTTCCCAGAGGCCGGCCAGCCAGAAGGGTTGCCGGTCAATCCTCCGGATTGCGCGCCCTTTTTCAAAGAAGCAGCTGGCAGGGATGAGACAGCGGCGATGTCGCCAGGATCCACGGAAGCTGGGCTTCTCAGCGACCGTTTCCGCTCGGGCATTGAAAGGCCTCGGCCCCTGCGAAGGATCTTTGAGCCATCCGGGTATCAAACCCCAGAGCATCAGTGATGCCTCCGGACCCGATTGATCAGAGCGAAAAGCCAGCAGTGGTTCACCGGGAACGATCAGGTCTCTCTCCGCATAGCGAACCTGATGATCACGACTCATCCGGCTCAGCAGCTCCGAAGGAAGCTGGTTCAGCGGCGTCGAAAGCGCGAAACGACCGCACATGTCAGATCAGCCTGATCAGGTTTCTTCCCGGAAAATACGCTCCAGATCTCGCCGGAACTGCTGGCTGCTGAGCGGTCGTTCTCCCACACGACGACGGTTGCGAACCATCAAGGCACTGATCCACCAGATCTGCAGGCCGGCAAAAACACTGCCGAACAGCAGCAGGCTGAGTGTGGGTGCGTCGAGATGGAATGGCATCAGCGCGGAGATCGATCGAGCAAAATGAAGATCCTTGCCGCTAATCCATGAAGGAGGTCAGCATCGTTGAGCTGATTGCCCGCAATGTCGCTCGCTTCGCTGCGGTATCCGGCGTGATCGCACTGGTGATCTGGCTCACCTGGGTGCTGCTCGATTTCGAGCATATGCAAAGCGGATTCACGTTGCCTCAGACGGTGTACTGAGACAACGCGAGTTGACTCTCAGCTCACTCCGTCAGCCACCACATCAGCTTTGACGTCCTCGCCGGACTTCTCGTCAGCTGCGAAAGCGGCTTCGAGACGATCGGCCTGGGAACGGGCATCCGGTGAGAAGCGGCGGACGATCAGTTCATCAACAGACAGCTTGCCGGGGCCAACCGCAAGAATCGCGGCAACAGCTGCGAAGTAAAGGCCCAGCAGTTCAAGCAGATAGATGTTGAATCCTGAGGTGATGACTGCGTGGTAGATGGCCACTGTCATGGTTCCCAGAATGGCCAGAGCGCCGAAACGGGTCAGCAGACCTGTGATCAGCAGCCAGCTGCCGCCGACTTCGGAGAACGCGGCGATGTAGGAGAGAGCGATCGGGAAGGGGAGTCCCAGTGGACGCACAAACGCGTCCGCGAAATTGTCGATATTTGCAAGCTTTTCGTAGCCGTGGTGAATCAGGAGCACTCCGGTGAAAACCCGAAGCACAAGAAGGCCAGCGTCAGCAAGGAATGGCCGAGTAAGGATTGCCCTGATCACAGAACTAGAAGATAGTTTACGAAACGTAAATGACCCGGGCGCCATTCGGTGTGACGAAAGAACCGTTCCTGGGAAAAATAAGCAGATATACCCAGCGGCACGCTCTCCGCACAGAAGACGCCCCTGGCCTCCAGAATGAAGCAACGTTAAGAGTGCTTGACATGACAAGCGAAGCCCTCATCACTTTTTTTCTCGGCTTCGGAGGAGCGGCCCTCAGCCTGGCTGTCTGGAAGCTGAGCAGAGCTCAGTCAACAAATCGTTTGTAGAGCCAGCGCACGAATCCACCCACAACCGGTACGGGCTCAAAGGTCGGACCGACGAAATCGAAATAGTCCCGGTGATCCTCAACCTTGCCTTCAGCGTTGAAGCGCAGGCGGCTGGTTCCCGGATAAACGAATTCGATGCCCTTGATCTTCAGGCCCATCTCCCATTCCACAAAAGCGATGTCACCCTCCACGGCAATGGCGCCTGGAGTGAGATACACGTCATCACATCTGCGCATCAATCCGTCCTGAGCTTCGATGTAGGCCTTGATGCCCTCTTTCTCCTGGGTGGGGTCCTTGAAGCGAACCTTTTCGTCGTAGAGCTCCCGCCACTGCGACTCCGTTGGCGCGGGCATTCCGTAGGGCTTGGTGAACAGTTCACGCAGACGATCAACGTTCACAGAGAGACCTGGAGAGATCCAGCACACTATTCAGTTTCGGCCGGAGATTGCATAAGCTCCTGAACCGCACCAGCGCCATTCCATGCCAGACCAGCGATATCAATACGAACCACTGGAAGCCTTCGGAGAGAGCCTCACCACGAACCGCCCATGGAACACCTCGGCTCTCGAAGTCGTCGAGCGCCTGAATGGGCGCACCGCCATGGTGGGCTTCGCTGCGGCGATCATCGGTGAGTTGATCACCGGCAACGGTCCCGCCGGCCAGGTGGTGGGACTGATCCGCTGGTACCTCAGCTGATCAGCGAGCGGCTGTGAGTTCATGAAGCGCGCAGTAGTCTCCGGCATCCAGATCCGTGCCGTCGGCGCGCTCCAGCAGGGTTGCGAGTCCCTGCAGCGCGGAGGCATTGACCCCTGCCAGTTGCGCCTCCCTGAGAAACAGCAGCAGATCCTTGCGAAGCAGGCTGGTGCTGAAATTGGGATTGCCGTACCGGTGCGACAGCATCCGCTCCAGCTTCTTGTCAACTGTCGGTGCGTAGAGGGCTGAAGGGCGAAGCACGTCCATGAACCGCTCGATCTCGAGGCCTGATGCCTCGACAAGACGCAACGCCAGCGAATAAGCGTGGGTCAGGCTGGCAATGAGCTGGTTGAGTGCAAGCTTTGCGGCAGCTCCGGTTCCCACAGGCCCCATCAGCCGCGGCTGCGATGCCAGCTCGCCGAGCCAGCTCAACTGGGCATCAAACACGTTCTGCTCCCCACCGGCCATCACCAGCAAAGTGCCCTTCAACGCTTCCGGCCGACTGCCGAGCACCGGCGCCTCCAGGTAGGACCCGCCCTGCCGTTGCACCTGATCAGCGAGGTCAACACTCTCACTGATGCCCATCGTGCCCATGGTGACGACAGTCCTCTGATCCAGAGGTCCGAGACTTTTCACCACTTCTGCCGTCACAGGACCATCCCGGAGCACGGTGAGCACAACCGATGCCTTGTCAAGACTCTGCGCGGGATGGTCGACCTGCTGCGCTCCGGCGTCCACAAGGGACGCGCAGCGCACGGGATTGCGATTCCAGACGTTCAACGTGAACCCCGCCTCCAGCAGACGATGACCGATCGCAGCACCCAGGAGGCCGGTTCCCAGCAGAGAGAAGCTCGTCATCAGGCAGTCATCGACTCCCCTCCACCTTGCAACAGGCTGCGGGCAGACCTCAGCTCAGGAAAGGTCGCGGATCCTGGTCGAAACGGTGATCGAAGGGAAGTGGCTCCGGCTGCTGATCACCATCAAGCGCGGCGGTCGACTCGAGCGCCTGCCTCAGCGATCGGGCACTCTCCAGCGGCATGTCGCGAGGCACGGAGATCCGATCGCGCAGGTAACGCAGAGCCGAAGCCGAGCCACTCTCCGGTTTCACGGGCTGTTCCAGCATCAGCGCGGAGAGTGCAGCTCTGAGGGGCTGGTCGAAGCGCTCCGCCAGGGGACTGCGTGCCAGCAATGTGGCGCGATGTCTCAACACCCGTTCAAGAGCGCGTTCCTGAGCCGACACCGGTGCAGCTGCCGGCACCCAGCGACGTTCCAGCTGATCAAGCCCTGCGCCGCTGTCCACCGCATGAGCCATCCGCTGCTGAGCCTGACTGCCATCGGCCCAGCAGCCACCCATCTGCGGAGGCAGGTCGTGGGCATGGGTGTGCATGTCGCTCTGCGTGCCTCGATAGGTGTCGAGCTGTTCAAGCGCCGTGAGCCAACGGTCGATCAGGGGATGTTCCGTTCGCAGAGCGAAACCTTTGAAATAGGCGAGCGAGGCATTCATCCGTTCCACATAGGGAATGAACACCAGGTCGGCGGTGCCGGGGGCTGGGCCATCGGGAGCCTCGGGATCCAGCCAGCGGCCGCCACCGCTGGCGATGGCCTGCTCCATCTGCTCGGCGACCTGCTGGAACTGATCGCGGGCGCGCCGCTCCTGTCTCTCCCCCAGCCCAGGACTGCACAGCCAGATGCACCAGGCCCTGAACAGCAGGCGTTCCAGGTCCCGCAGACGTCGCACTCTGCGATCGGTCATGGGCGCACCAACAGGACCGAAGGCTCGCTCCAGAGCCTCGAGGATGCGATCACTCTCGGTGATCAGACGCCCGTCCAGCTCCAGAACGGGCAGCA